>NZ_JBVIJC010000019.1:0-182811 GCF_055581605.1 Streptomyces sp. NPDC031418 | reverse complement strand
GGCGAGATCCAGCTCACCGACGCCCTCGAACGGCTCGCCCAGGACGAGAAGCTCGGCGGCCCGGTGCACGGCGTCGTCTTCAAGGGCCGCCGCTATGACACCGGGGACCGCGGCGACTATCTGCGTGCCATTGTCAGACTCGCGTGCGAACGTGAAGACCTGGGCCCGGACTTCCGGACCTGGCTCCGCAGTTACGTAGCCGAGGAGATGCAGCAGTCTTGAGCAGCGCCGCGACCCGCCCCGCAGGCCCGGACGACCTGTGGTCGGTGGACGAGCACCTGGAGGACATCCTCTCGACCGTCCGCCCCCTGGAACCCATCGAGCTGCAACTGCTCGACGCCCAGGGGTGCGTCCTGGTCGAGGACATCACGGTGCCGGTGTCCCTGCCACCGTTCGACAACAGCTCCATGGACGGGTACGCGGTGCGGGTCGCGGACGTCGCGGGCGCCAGCGAGGAGTTCCCGGCCGTCCTGGAGGTCGTCGGGGACGTCGCGGCCGGTGCGGCCGAGCCGGTCCGGGTCGGCCCCGGGCAGGCCGCCCGGATCATGACCGGCGCCCCGCTGCCGCCCGGCGCCGAGGCCGTCGTACCCGTCGAGTGGACCGACGGCGGGCTCGGCGAGGGGCCGGTGAGCGGCATGCGGGCGCGCAGCCTCGCGCCGGAGGGTGCCGAGGGGCACGTACGCGTGCACCGCCCCGCCGAGGCACGCGCGCATGTGCGCGCCAAGGGCAGCGACGTACAGGCGGGCGACCGCGCCCTGGAGGCCGGCACGGTCCTCGGGCCGCCGCAGATCGCCCTGCTCGCAGCGATCGGCCGCGGCACGGTCCGGGTGCGCCCGCGCCCGCGCGTGGTCGTGCTGTCCACCGGCAGCGAACTGGTCCAGCCCGGCGAGGGGCTGGCAGACGGCCAGATCTACGACTCCAACAGCTTCGCCCTCACCGCCGCCGCGCGGGACGCCGGCGCCATCGCCTACCGGGTCGGTGCCGTCGCCGACGACGCCGAGACCCTGCGCTCCACCATCGAGGACCAGCTCATCCGCGCCGATCTGCTGGTGACCACCGGCGGGGTGAGCGTCGGGGCGTACGACGTCGTCAAGGAGGCGCTGTCGCACGTCGGCGACGAGGACGAGCCGGGCAGCGGTGTGGAGTTCCGCAAGCTCGCCATGCAGCCCGGCAAGCCCCAGGGGTTCGGCTCCATCGGCCCCGACCACACGCCCCTGCTGGCGCTGCCCGGCAACCCGGTGTCGTCGTACGTCTCCTTCGAGCTGTTCGTCCGTCCCGCGATCCGCGCCCTGATGGGCCTGGAGGACCTCCACCGGCCCCGCACGCGGGCCACGCTCACCGCGGACGAGCCGCTGCGTTCGCCCAAGGGCCGCCGGCAGTTCCTGCGCGGCGCGTACACGGACGGCGAGGTGACGCCGGTCGGCGGTGCCGGCTCGCACCTGATCGCGGCCCTGGCGCAGGCCGACGCCCTGATCGTCGTGCCGGAGGACGTGGCGGCCGTCGAGCCCGGAACCGAGGTGGAGGTCGTCCTGCTCGGCTGACGCACGCGTGCGTGCCGTCCGCCGGACGGTCCTGATCCGCTGCGCCCGCCGACATGGCGGTACCGTGTCGCGCACAACAGGCCCGTGCACCGCACTGCGACGGGCCCGGACCGGGAGCGCCACACAGCATGAGTACGCAGGACCGACTGACGCACATCGACGACGCGGGCGCGGCCCGCATGGTCGACGTATCCGGCAAGGACGTGACCGCGCGCACCGCCCGTGCCAGCGGCCGGGTCCTGGTCTCGCCCCGGGTGGTGGAGCTGCTGCGCGGCGAGGGGGTGCCCAAGGGCGACGCCCTCGCCACCGCGCGCATCGCCGGCATCATGGGCGCCAAGCGGACCCCGGATCTGATCCCGCTGTGCCACCCGTTGTCGGTGTCCGGTGTGACACTGGACCTGTCGGTCGCGGACGACGCCGTGGAGATCCGGGCCACCGTGAAGACGACGGACCGCACGGGCGTCGAGATGGAGGCCCTCACCGCCGTGACGGTCGCCGCGCTCACCGTGATCGACATGGTCAAGGCGGTCGACAAGGGGGCGGTCATCACGGACGTACGGGTGGAGGAGAAGACGGGCGGAAAGTCGGGCGACTGGAGCCGGGCATGAGCTACCGCGCGCTGGTGATCACCGCTTCCAACCGGGCCGCCGCGGGCGTCTACGAGGACAGGGGCGGCCCGCTGATCGCCGACGGCCTGAAGCGCTTCGGGTTCGACGTCGACGGCCCCCAGGTCGTCCCCGACGGGGAACCGGTGGAGGCGGCCCTGCGGGCGGGCGTGGAGGCCGGTTACGACGCCATCCTGACCACCGGCGGCACCGGCATCTCGCCCACCGACCGCACCCCCGAGGCGACCCGCGCGGTGATCGACCGCGAGGTGCCGGGGATCGCGGAGGCCATCCGGGCGTTCGGCCGGGAGAAGGTCCCGACCTCGGCGCTGTCGCGCGGACTGGCCGGGGTGGCGGGCGGGACCCTGATCGTGAACCTGCCGGGGTCCACCGGCGGTGTGAAGGACGGCCTCGCCGTCCTGGAGCCCCTGCTGGTGCACGCCGTCGACCAGATCCGCGGCGGTGACCACCCCAGACCCAGCAGCGGGGGTGCGAGCTGAACAGCCCTTCCTGGCCCGTCGTGCTGGCGGACGGCGATGTCGTCCTCCGCCCGATAAAGCTGCGCGACCAGCGGGCCTGGCGCGAGGTGAACCGGCGCAACCGGGACTGGCTGCGCCCCTGGGAGGCGACCATTCCGCCGCCCACACCGAGCGGACCGGTCACCCACCGGCCGACCTACCGGCAGATGGTGCGGCATCTGCGCTCCGAGGCCAACGCGGGACGGATGCTGCCGTTCGTGATCGAGTACCAGGGGCAGCTGGTCGGACAGCTGACGGTCGCCGGGATCACCTGGGGGTCGATGTGCTCCGGGCACGTCGGCTACTGGGTGGACGAGGCGGTGGCCGGGCGCGGGGTGATGCCGACGGCCGTCGCGCTCGCGGTGGACCACTGCTTCCGCGCCGTGGGACTGCACCGCATCGAGGTCTGCATTCGCCCCGAGAACCGGCCCAGCCGGCGGGTCGTGGAGAAACTCGGATTCCGCTCGGAGGGGCTGCGGCCCCGGTATCTGCACATCGACGGGGCCTGGCGGGACCATCTCGTCTTCGCGCTCACCGCGGAAGAGGTGCCCGAGGGGCTGCTGGCCCGCTGGCGGCGGGAACGCTCCCGGAACGCCTCGGGCAACGCCTCGGGCAACGCCTCCGGGAACGCCACGGGGAACGCCCCCGGGAATCGCACCCAGCCCTAGAAATTGAATATGTGTTCGAAATTGATCGGCGGTTGACCGGGCCGGCGTATCGAATTCACCCCTGTGGCCGCTCGCTGATCGCATCGGTCGCAAAAAAAGCTGGAAATATCAGCCGGATCGTGCGACACACCGGCTCAATTGGCAGATGGCCTCACGCAAACCCCTCTACGGTGTGAGACGTGAGCAGCAGCGGCCTCATCTACGCAGTCATCGTCGGGGCCTGGGCCGCCTACTTGGTGCCGATGTGGCTCCGTAGGCAGGACGAGCTGAACGAAGCCCGTCCGACGGAACGCTTCAGCACCGCCATCCGGCTGCTGTCCGGAAGGGCGGGCATGGAGCGCCGATACGCCAGGGACCTGCGGGCGCGCTCCGCCCAGGAGGGGGAGCCGGACACCGGCGATCCGGACGCCGTCACCGACTCGGTGGACGTCCGGGCCTTCGCCATGCCTCCGACCCGCCGTCAGGTGCGCCCGGAGGGCGAGCCGGAGGCGCCGTCGAGCGCGGAACCGGCGGACGACCGGATCACCGCCCCGGCGCCCCAGTCCGCCACCGCGCCCGCGCAGAACCGCGGGCCGGCCGAGCGGCGTTCGCCCTCGGCACAGGCGGCCGCGGCACGCGCCCGGCGCTCGAAGGTACTCGCGCGCCGCAGGCGCACCACCGTATTGCTCTTCCTCGCCTTCACCCTCGGCGCGATCGTCGCCGCCGTCGGCGGGCTGGCCTTCCTCTGGGCGCCCGCCGCACCCGCCGTGATGCTCAGCGCGTACATCGCCTATCTGCGGGCCCAGGAGCGTCGCCGCTTCGCCTACCAGATGGACCGCCGGCGGGCCGAGGTCGCCGCCCAGCGCCTGCGCGAGCGTCAGCCGCGCCGCCGCGCGGTCCTCGACGACGGCCCCGGCGCCGACGAACCGGAGGGCGCCCCCGAGAGCGGCACGGACACCGGTCTCTCCACGCTCGCCGCCGACCGGCGCGCCCTCGTGGAGCAGACCGACCACGCCGAATGGGTCGACCAGCAGCGCGAGCGGCAGCGCCGGCCGGGCCACGGGGACAGCTGGGACCCGGTTCCGGTGCCGCTGCCGACGTATGTGACCGCGCCGGTCGCGCCGCGCGCCACCTCGGACGTGGACCTCGGGGCGCCCGACACCTGGAGTTCGGCGCGGTCCAGCTCGGTCGCGCCGGAGCAGGAGGCGGGGCACGCGCCGGGGGCCGAGGCGGACGAGTCGGCGCTCGGCTCCGAGGACAAGCCGGCGGACGGCCGGAGCGGCGCGCTTCCCCCCGCCCGGAAGCGCTCGCGCGGGGGCAGCTCCGGCGCGGCCTCCGCGCGCCGGGCGCGGGAGCGCGGACGCACGCCGCTCTTCGACCAGTACGAGGACGGCGACCGCCCGCGCGCGGCCAACGAGTGATCGGCGGCCCGCCGGTGACCCCCGTCCTGACCAGTCGGGGAGCGGATTTCCAAGCACCGCGATCGGGATGCTAGAGTTTCACTCGTTGCAAGGGCCTGTGGCGCAGTCCGGTAGCGCACCTCGTTCGCATCGAGGGGGCCAGGGGTTCAAATCCCCTCAGGTCCACGCATCACCTTCTTGAGGCAACTCAAGTCGGTAGACGAGATCCCGGCGATCATCATGATCGCCGGGATCTTCGTCGTTTCCGGCCCCGCTCGGCGCCGGAACTCGCCCCTTCTCAGAGCCGCTTGGCGAAGCAGCGGCTCTCCTCGTGGTGGCGGTAGTAGCCGAACTTGGCGCACGGGGCGTAGCCGCTGGAGGTGTACAGGGCGATGGCCTCCGGCTGCTTGGTGCCCGTCTCCAGGACCATGCGGACGCGGCCGGCGGCGCGCGCGTCCTCCTCCAGCGCCGTGAGCATGCGGCGGGCCAGGCCGCGGCCGCGCATCTCCGCGATCACGTACATGCGCTTCAGTTCGGCGTCGCCGTCCTCGTTGCCCTCCTCGTTGCGGTCCTGGCTGCGCCAGCCGCCGGTGGCCACGGGGCGGTCGTACTCGTCGTACGCGATCAGGTACACACCCCGGGGCGGGTCGAACTCCAGGGCGTCGAGGGCCGTGGCGTCGCCGCCGTCGCCGTAGCGGAGGTGGTACTCGGCCTGGACCTCGTCGTTGAGCTTGACGGCGTCGGGGTGGTCGAAGCGGACGCGACGTATATACATGCTGGGCATCGTACTTCTATGCGAAGGCGGGCTCCCGGGGTTTTCCGGGCTCCGACCAGTGTGCCGGTATCGTGCCTGGGTGCTGACTGTGACCTCGGTGAACGTGAACGGGCTGCGGGCCGCCGCGAAGAAGGGCTTCGTGGAGTGGCTCGCCCAGACCTCCGCGGACGTCGTCTGCCTCCAGGAGGTACGCGCCGAGCCGCACCAGCTGCCCGAGCAGGTCCGCCGGCCCGACGGCTGGCACGTCGTGCACGCCCCGGCCGCGGCCAAGGGACGCGCCGGGGTCTCGCTGTACACGCGGCGCGAACCCGACCGGATCCGGATCGGCTTCGGTTCCGCCGAGTTCGACGGCAGCGGGCGCTATGTCGAGGCCGATCTGCCCGGCGTCACGGTCGCCTCCCTCTATCTGCCCTCGGGCGAGGTGGGCACCGAGCGGCAGGACGAGAAGATCCGTTTCATGGGGGAGTTCCTCGCCCACCTCAAGGAGCTGCGGGTCCGGGCCGCCGCCGACGGGCGCGAGGTCGTCGTCTGCGGTGACTGGAACATCGCCCACCGCGAGGCCGACCTCAAGAACTGGCGCGCCAACACCAAGAACGCGGGTTTCCTGCCCGAGGAGCGGGCCTGGCTCGACCGGGTGTTCGACGCGGCGGACGGCGGCTACGCCGACGTCGTGCGCGCCCTGCACCCGGATGTCGAGGGGCCGTACAGCTGGTGGTCGTACCGCGGGCGGGCCTTCGACAACGACTCGGGCTGGCGCATCGACTACCAGGTCGCGACGCCCGGGCTCGCCGGCAGGGCGGTCAAGGGGTTCGTGGAGCGCGCGGCCACACACGCGGAGCGGTGGTCCGACCATGCCCCGGTGACGGTCGTCTACGACCTGTAGGGCCTCTCTTTCGGATCTTGCCGGCGACAGACAGGCCCTGGCGGCGCCTGGTCAGCCGGTCTTCTCCTTGGATATGCGGCGGTCCAGGGCCAGGGAGAGTTCCGCCTCCACGACGCTGCGGGCCAGCGGGCGCAGCCGGTTCAGGTCCTCTTCCGGGGCGTGGCGAAGGACCAGGTCGGCGAAGAGTTCGGCCAGGGCGTCGACGTGTTCCCGCACGCGCGCGCCCGCCGCGAGCACCTCGCCGAGCGGAATGCCCTCGCGGACCAGTGCGGACGAGACGTCCAGCAGCCGGCGGCTGATGTGGACGATCTCGTCTCCGTCGGTGCCGAGGTAGCCCAGGTCCAGGGCGGCGGCGAGGTTCTCCGGGGTGACCTCGCCCTCGAAGCGGGCGGCGAGTTCCTCCGGGGTGAGCCGCACCGGCTCCTCCTCGGTGGGGGCGCCCACGCCCAGCAGGTCGGCGATGTCCCGGCCGTGCTCGAGGGCTTCGGCCAGCTCCGCGATGCCGTTCAGGGTGTGGCCGCGCTCCAGCAGGGCCGCGATGGTGTGCAGACGGGCCAGGTGATGGTCGTCGTACCAGGCGATACGGCCCTCACGGCGGGGCGGCGGAAGCAGTTTGCGCTCGCGGTAGAAGCGGAGCGTGCGCACCGTGATGCCGGCCAGGCGGGCCAGCTCCTCCATGCGGTACTCGCGCGGGGTGCCGGCGCTCGGGTGTTCTGCGTCCTCTGCCACGCCCGCAGCCTATGGCGTACCGCCGGTAACTTTCCTTCCGCGCCCCCTACCGCTCGGTACGGAGCTGCTCTACAGTCCCATTGCGCCAGTGTTCACTGGCAGAGTTCCTAGGTGGGGCCTGGAGGCTTCGGGATGGCCGAGCAAGAGCATGTGCGGGTGGCGGTGATCGGGTCCGGGTTCGGCGGACTCGGGGCCGCCGTGCGGCTGCGCCGCGAGGGAATCACCGACTTCGTCGTCCTGGAGCGGGCGGACAGCGTCGGCGGCACCTGGCGGGACAACAGTTACCCCGGGTGCGCCTGTGACGTGCCCTCGCATCTGTACTCCTTCTCCTTCGCGCCCAACCCGGACTGGCCGCGCACCTTCTCCGGCCAGCGGCACATCCGCGCCTACCTGGAGCACGTCACCGACCTGTTCGGACTGCGCCCGCACCTCCGCCTCGACTCCGAGGTCAAACTGATGAGCTGGGACAACGAGCAACTGCGGTGGAACATCGAGACCACCCGCGGCTCCCTGACCGCCGATGTCGTCGTCTCCGCCACCGGACCGCTGTCCGACCCGAAGATCCCCGAGATCCCGGGCCTCGAGTCCTTCCCGGGCAAGATCTTCCACTCCGCGCGCTGGGACCACGACTACGACCTGCGCGGCAAGCGCGTCGCCATGGTCGGCACCGGCGCGTCCGCCATCCAGATCGTCCCCGCCATCCAGCCGAAGGTCGGCCGGCTCACCCTCTTCCAGCGCACCCCGGCCTGGGTGATGCCCCGGGTCGACCGCGCCATCAGCGGCGCCGAACGCCGACTGCACCGCGCCGTGCCCTTCACCACCCAGCTGCGCCGCGGGCTGCTCTGGGGCATCCGGGAGCTCCAGGTGCAGGCGTTCACCAAGCACCCCGACGAACTCGGCCTGGTGGAGCAGCTGGCCAAGCGCAACATGGCCCGCGCCATCAAGGACCCGGCCCTGCGCGCCAAGCTCACCCCCGACTACCGCATCGGCTGCAAGCGGATCCTGCTGTCCAGCACCTACTACCCGGCGCTGGCCCGGCCCAATGTGGACGTCGTCGCGAGCGGGCTGAGCGAGATCCGCGGCTCGACGGTCGTCGCCGCGGACGGTACGGAGGCCGAGGTCGACGCGATCATCTTCGGTACGGGCTTCCACGTCACGGACATGCCGATCGCCGAGCGCGTGGTCGGGGCGGAGGGCGTCACGCTCGCCGAGTCCTGGAAGAACGGCATGCGGGCACTGCGCGGCGCCGCCGTGGCCGGCTTCCCGAACTGGATGACGATCATCGGCCCCAACACCGGCCTGGGGAACTCCTCCATGATCCTCATGATCGAGTCCCAGCTGAACTACATGGCGGACTATCTGCGCCAGCTCGACGCCCTCGGCGGCCGCACCGCCCTCGACGCCCGGCCCGCCGCCGTCGAGGCCTGGAACCACCGGGTGCAGGAGCGGATGAAGCGGACCGTCTGGAACACCGGCGGCTGCACCAGCTGGTACCTCGACGCGAGCGGCCGCAACACCACCATCTGGCCCGGTACGACGACGGAGTTCCGCCGGGCGACCCGGCGGGTGGACCTGGCGGAGTACGAGGTCGTCCGGAGGCCCGCTGAGCCGCGGCGACCAGCGCGCGCGACCCAGGAACCCGCTCCCGCGCACGCCGGCAGCGCTCAGCAGGGGGAGGGCGCCGCATGATCCGGCCGACCCCGGTCGCCTCCGGCCCGTACGTCCCGCCCGTACCCTCCCGGGTCCTCACCGTCACCTCCGCCGACGGCGCGCGGCTGCATGTCGAGGTGCACGGTCCCGAGGACGCGCCCCCCGTCGTCCTCTCCCACGGCTGGACCTGCTCGACCGCCTTCTGGGCCGCGCAGATACGGGAACTGGCGGCCGACCACCGGGTGATCGCGTACGACCAGCGGGGGCACGGGCGCAGCCCCGCGAGCCCCGACTGCACCACCGACGCGCTGGCGGACGACCTCGAAGCGGTGCTCACCGAGACGCTCACCCGCGGGGAACGGGCCCTGATCGTCGGCCACTCCATGGGCGGGATGACCGTCATGGCCGCCTCCGGGCGCCCCCGCTTCCGGGAACACGCCGCCGCCGTCCTGCTGTGCAGCACGGGCAGTTCCCGGCTGGTCGCCGAGGCGCGCGTGCTGCCGATGCGCGCCGGGCGGGTGCGCACCTGGATCACCGGACGCATCCTCGGTTCGAGCGCCCCCCTCGGCCCGGTCACGCCGGTCGCCAAGAGCATCCTCAAGTACGCCACCATGGGCGCCGGTTCCGCCCCGCACATGGTGGAGGCGTGCGCGCGGATCGTGCACGCCTGCCCGCGCGCCGTGCGCCAGGTCTGGGGCGGCGTGCTCGCGGCGCTCGATCTGGAGCACGGGGTACGGGAACTGCGCGTGCCCACCGCGATCGTGCACGGCGCGTCCGACCGGCTCACGCCCCCCGCACACGCCCACGCGCTGGTCGCCGCGCTGCCGCACTGCGTCGGCCTCACCGAGCTGACCGGCGTCGGCCATATGACCCCGATCGAGGCGCCCGAGCTGGTGACCGGCCGGATCCGGGAACTCGTCACCACATACGTCACGGGGAACGGCCCGTACGTCGCGGGGAACGGTCCCGAGCCGCACCCCACCCCCGTGCAGCAGATCAAGGAGGGCGCATGAGCAGGGTCGGCCTCGAAGGACAGGTCGCGGTCGTCACCGGGGCGGCGCGCGGCGTCGGCGAGCTGCTGGCGCGCAAGCTGTCCGCGCGCGGGGTGAAGGTCGCGCTGGTCGGGCTGGAGGAGGAGGCGCTCAAGGAGGTGTCGGGGCGGCTGCACAGCGAGAGCGCGTACTGGTACGCCGACGTCACCGACCACGAGACGATGAGCCGGGTCGCGCAGGAGGTGAAGGCGCGGTTCGGGAAGGTCGACATCGTGGTGGCCAACGCCGGGGTGGCGACGGGCGGTCCGTTCATCGACTCCGACCCGCAGGCGTGGCGGCGGGTGATCGAGGTGAACCTGATCGGTTCGGCGGTGACCGGGCGCGCGTTCCTTCCGGTGCTGGTCGAGAGCCGTGGCTATCTGCTCCAGATCGCCTCGCTCGCCGCGCTCACCCCGGCGCCGATGATGTCGGCGTACTGCGCCTCCAAGTCGGGCGTCGAGGCGTACGCGCACAGTCTGCGCGCCGAGGTCGGCTACCTGGGCGTGCGGGTGGGCGTCGGCTATCTCTCCTGGACCGACACCGACATGGTGCGCGGCGCCGACCGGGACGACACGATGCGGGAGTTGCGGCAGCGGCTGCCCTGGCCGTCGAACAAGACGTATCCGCTCGGCCCCGCGGTGGACCGGCTGGTCGAGGGGATCGAGCGGCGCTCGGCGCATGTGTACGCGCAGTGGTGGCTGCGCGGCATGCAGGGCGTGCGCGGATATCTGCCGGCGCTCATCGGGTCGGTCGGCCAGCGCGAGATGAAGCGGTTCGCGCCCCGGTTGCAGGGGATGCGTCTGGGACTCATCGGCGCAGGTGGGGAGGCGGACGAAGAGGCGAGCACTACGCACCGTAACTGATCCACATGCGTACCGTGAGGGCCCGTGTGACGCTGGTCGAGGCCCCACCGAGGGGCCGACCCCAGAACCCTCACCCACCACGGGAGTGAACCCACATGGGTACGAAGGACCAGTTCCGCGACAAGGCCGGCCAGTGGCAGGACAAGGCCAAGGACAAGCTGGGCCAGGAGCGTGAGCGCGCCGGCCAGCAGGGCCGGCAGCCGCAGCGCGGTCAGCAGCCGCAGCACGGCCAGCCGCAGCGCGGTCAGCAGCCGCCGTCCGAGCGGGGTCGCCAGAACATGGGCGACATCGACGACACGGAGCGGGAGATGCAGGACCGGCTCGACCACGACTACGACATGTAGCACCGTGCTCGGCCCCGGCCGGTCATCGGGCGCCCTCCTTTCGGGAGGGCGCCCTCCCCTTGTCCCCTACTGCCTCGGCGGCAGCTTCGGGCGGGCCCGGTTGGGGGTGTCGGTGTAGTCCGGGGGGACGGCCGGCGGGTTGGAGTCCAGCAGTTCCAGGGCGAGTTGCACGGCGTCGTCCAGCTGGGCGTGGCGGCCCTCGGCCCAGTCCAGCGGGGTGCGCAGGATCTCCAGGTCGGGCATGACGCCGTGGTTCTCGACGGACCAGCCGTAGGCGTCGAACCAGGCCGCGTTCATCGGTACGGTGATCACCGTGCCGTCGCCCAGGCGGTGCCGGCCGGTCATGCCGACCACGCCGCCCCAGGTGCGCTGGCCGACCACCGGGCCGAGCTTCAGCAGCCGGAAGGCGGCGGTGATCATGTCGCCGTCGGAGGAGGTCGCCTCGTCGGCCAGGGCGACCACCGGACCCCGGGGCGCGTTGGAGGCGTACGAGACCGGCTGGGCGTTGCGGGTCAGGTCCCAGCCGAGGATCGTACGGGTGAGCTTCTCGATGACGAGTTCGCTGATGTGGCCGCCCGCGTTGCCGCGTACGTCCACGATCAGCGCGGGCCGGGACATCTCCATGCGCACGTCGCGGTTGAACTGGGCCCAGCCGGAGCCGCCCATGTCGGGGATGTGCAGGTAACCGCACGTGCCGCCGCTCAGCTCGCGGACCACCTCGCGGCGCTTGGCCACCCAGTCCTGGTAGCGCAGCGGCCGTTCGTCGACGAGCGGCACGACGGCGACCCGCCGGGGCCCGCCGGGCTCGCCTTCGGGGGGCGTGAAGGTCAGCTCCACGGTCGTACCGCCGGAGCCGGCGAGAAGGGGGTAGGGGCCGGTCAGCGGGTCCACCGGGCGGCCGTCGACATGGGTGAGCGCGGCGCCCTCGCGGATGCCCGTGCCGGCCAGCGGCGAACGGGCCCTGGAGTCGGAGGAGTCGCCGGGCAGGATGCGCTTGACCACCCACCGGCCGTCGCGGCACACCAGGTTGGCGCCCAGCAGGCCCTGCCAGCGCTGGTAGTGGGGCGGTCCCTCGTTGCGCCGGGCGGCGGTGACATAGGCGTGCGAGGTGCCGAGTTCGCCGAGCACCTCGCGCAGCAGGTCGGCGAACTCGTCGGGGGAGGCGACGCGGTCGACCAGCGGGCGGTACTGGTCGAGCACCGCCGCCCAGTCGATGCCGCACATGCCCGGGTCCCAGAAGTAGGCGCGGATGAGCCGGCCGGCCTCCTCGTAGGACTGGCGCCACTCGGCGGGCGGGTCCACCTCGTGCAGGATGCGGCGCAGGTCGATCCAGACGGTGCTGTCGCTGTCGCCCGTCTCGGTGGACGGCACGGCCCGCAGATCGCCCTCGTCCACGACGACCAGCCGGGTGCCGTCGCCGCTCACCGCGAACCAGTCCAGGTGGTCGACCAGTTCGGACTTCTTCGCCTTGGTGAGGTTGAAGTACTCCAGGGTCGGGCGGCCGCTGATGTCGGCCGGGTTGGCGAAGGTCTCGCCGAGCGCGCCGGAGATCGGCCAGCGCAGCCAGACCAGGCCGCCGCCCGCGACCGGACACAGTGCGGAGTACTTGGAGGCGATCACCGGGAACGGGGTGACCCGGTTCGCCAGCCCCTCCACCTCCACGGTCACGGTGCCGTGCTCGCCGGTCTCCTCGTCCTCGGCCGGGTCCAGGCCGCCGGCGGCCGGGCGGCCCTCGGGGTTCAGGGCGAAGGGGGAGGGGGTCGCCGAGTTGAGCGGGACCAGGTACGGGCGGCAGCCGAGCGGGAAGGAGAGGTCGCCGGTGTGCACGTCGTACACCGGGTCGAAGCCGCGCCAGGAGAGGAAGGCCAGGTAGCGGCCGTCGCGGGTGAAGACGGGGTTCTCGTCCTCGAAGCGGCCGTCGGTCACGTCCACGATCAGCCGGTCCTTGATCCGGGCCAGCTTGATCTGGCGCAGGGAGCGGCCGATGCCGGGGTGGGACCAGGTGAGCCAGGCGCCGTCGGGAGAGAAGGCGAGGTCGCGGACCGGGCCGTTGACGGAGCGGATCAGCTCGACGACGCGCCCGTCGGCCGGTTCCGGCGCGGAGGCGCCCGCATCCACCGCCTCCCCACCCTCTCCGACGGGCACGGCACTCTCCGCCTCCTCGCCCACGTCGAGCAGGAGCAGCCGGCCGTCGTGCGCGGCGATGGCGATGCGTTCGCCGAGCGGGTCGCAGACCATCTCCAGGACCCGGCCCAGCTCGCCGGAGGCCACCCGGCGGGGCGGGCGGTCGCCGGACGCGCGGGGCAGCTGGGCGATCTCGACGGCGTCCTCGCCCTCGGCGTCCGTCACATACGCCACCTGCCCGGTGGACCCCAGCATCTCCGGCAGCCGGACCCGGACGCCGGGCGTGTCGGTGATCGTACGGGCGGGGCCGTCGCGGTGGGTGAGCCAGTGCAGGCTGCCGCGTACGACGACGGCGCTGGCCCGGCCGGTCTCGTCCACGGTGATGCCGTCGACGTTCTGCGCGGCCGGCACCTGGTAGCGGCGGCGGCCGGTGCGCGGCCCGGCGAGGCGGATGTCGAGCCGGCGCGGTGCGCCGTCCGGGGAGAGGTCGTCCACCAGCCACAGGTCGCCGGCGCACTGGTAGACCACCCGGGTGCCGTCGCTCGCGGCGTGCCGGGCGTAGAAGGAGTCGTGGTCGGTGTGCCGGCGCAGGTCGGAGCCGTCGTACGCGCAGGAGTAGAGGTTTCCGACGCCCTCGTGGTCGGAGAGGAAGGCGATCCGGCCGCCGACGAACATGGGGCAGGCCAGATGGCCCTGGAGGTCGGGCAGCAGGCGCTGTCCGTGCAGCCACAGCCGGCCCATGGCACCGCCGCGGTAGCGCTTCCAGGAGGCCGGTTCGTGCGGTGGGGTGCCGGTGAGCAGCAGGGTCTTGTGCAGGCCGTCGACGTCGGCGACCTGGATGTCGGAGACCGGGCCCCAGGGTAGCTTGCGGCCGGGGTCGCCGTCGGTGGTCACCTTGTAGGCCCAGGTGAAGTACGAGAACGGCTGGCCGTGGGAGGCGACGGCCAGGATGTCGCTGCTGCCGTCCTCGTCGGGCGGTGTCCAGCCGCAGACCTGGGTGTCGGCGTTGCCCCAGTAGGTCAGCTGCCGGGCGGGGCCGCCGTCGATGCCGACCAGATGGATCTCGGGGACGAGGCTGCGCCAGGTGGTGTACGCGATCTGGCGGCCGTCGGGGGAGAAGCGCGGGTGACCGGTCTTGGTGCGGTCCACGGTGAGCCGCCAGGCGCGGCCCGGGGCGTCGAGGGGTGCCAGCCAGAGGTCGTCCTCGGCCACGAAGCACAGCAGGTCGCCGCTGAGGTGGGGAAGGCGCAGATAGCTCACCTCCCCATGCTTTTCCGCCCACCCGGGGCGGGCAACTTGTGGAACCGCCGCTTATGTGTCCTTCACCTTCGTGACCCACCACACGTACGAAACCGTTTCGTTTCGCTAGGCGGGCGCGGTATCTTCATGGACGTACGCGGAAGCAGGTGGCGGAACGGGAGGCGAGCGGGATGACCGAAAGCGTCGCAACGGGGCGTCGCAGCCGGATCACGCCCGAGCGCGAGGCCGAGCTGTACGACGCCGTCCTCGACCTGCTCCGGGAGGTCGGCTACGACGTCCTCACCATGGACGCCGTGGCGGCCCGCACCCGGTCCAGCAAGGCCACGCTCTACCGCCAGTGGGGCGGCAAGGCCCAGCTGGTGGCGAAGGCGATCCGGCACAGCAAGCCGCGCAGCATCGCCGACATCGACACCGGTTCGCTGCGCGGCGACCTCCACGCCCTCGTCACGCGCGAGGACGACTGCACCATGGAACAGAACAACGCCCTGATGCGGGGTCTGGCCATGGCCACGCACACCAACCCGGACCTGCTCCAGGCGTTCCGGGAGCAGCTCATCGAACCCGAGCTGACGGAGTTCCGCCGCGTGTTGCAGCGGGCCGTCGACCGGGGTGAGATCCCCGCGGACCGGCCGGCGCTCCGGTTCGTGGTGCACATGATGATCGGCGCGTTCACCGCGCGCACGCTCATCGACGACCTGCCGCCCACCCAGGACTTCCTGAAGTCCTACATCGACGCCGTGGTCCTCCCCGCCCTCGGCGTACCCGCCGGCTGACCACAGGTCTCTCCCCAGCAACCCCCCGGCAAGCCCACCACCTGACGTATCCGCTCACGTCGTCGGGCTGATCACCCCTGCCCTGAAAACCCACGACTGACCGGGAGTACGCCCTCGTGGCCACATTCCTCTACAAACTGGGCCGGCTCGCCTTCCGGCGACGGCACGTCGTCGCCCTCATATGGGTGGCGCTGCTGACCCTCGCGGGCGTCGGCGCGGCCAGCGCCCCCGCCGCCGGCAACACCTCGTTCTCCATCCCCGGCACCGAGGCGCAGAAGGCCTTCGACCTGCTGGAACAGCGCTTTCCCGGGATGAGCGCCAACGGCGCCACCGCGCGGGTCGTCTTCAAGGCGCCCAGCGGCGAGAAGATGACCGACGCCGGCAACAAGGCGGCCGTGGAGAAGACCGTCAAGGAGCTGGGCACCGGCGCCGAGGTCGCCTCCGTCGCCGACCCCTACACCGGGCACGCGGTCAGCCGGAACGGCACGATCGCCTACGCCTCGGTGAAGTACAAGGTCTCCGGCATGGAGCTCAAGGACTCCTCGCGGGACGCCCTGAAGAAGGCCGCACAGGACGCGCGGGACGCCGGGCTGACCGTCGAGGTCGGCGGCGACGCGCTGAACGCGACGCCCGAGACGGGCTCCAGCGAGGTCATCGGCATCGGCATCGCCGCCGTCGTCCTCGTCATCACCTTCGGCTCCCTGCTGGCCGCCGGGCTGCCGCTGCTGACCGCGATCGTCGGCGTCGGCATCGGCGTCGCCTCGATCACGGCGCTGGCCAGCGCGCTGGACCTGGGCTCCACCACCTCCACCCTGGCGACGATGATCGGCCTCGCCGTCGGCATCGACTACGCCCTGTTCATCGTCTCCCGCTACCGCGCGGAACTCGCCGAGGGCCGCGCACGCGAGGAGGCGGCCGGCCGCGCCGTCGGTACGGCGGGTTCGGCGGTGGTCTTCGCCGGCCTGACCGTCGTCATCGCCCTGGTCGGTCTGTCCGTGGTCGACATCCCGATGCTGACGAAGATGGGCGTCGCGGCGGCGGGCACGGTCGCCATCGCCGTACTGATCGCGCTGACCATGATCCCGGCGCTGCTCGGCTACGCGGGCCGCAGGGTCAAGCCGGCCGGTGAGAAGAGCAGGCTGCTCGGCGGCGGCCGCACCCCGAAGAAGCCGGGGCGGCCCAACATGGGCACCCGCTGGGCGGGCTTCGTCGTCCGGCGCCCGGTGGCCGTGCTGCTCCTCGGTGTGCTCGGCCTCGGCGCGGCCGCGCTCCCGGCCGCCTCGCTGCAACTGGGCCTCCCGGACGACGGCTCCCAGCCGGTCTCCACCACCCAGCGCCGCGCGTACGACCTGCTCTCCGAAGGCTTCGGACCCGGCTTCAACGGCCCGCTCATGGTCGTCGTCGACGCCAAGGGCAGCTCCGACCCCAAGGCGGCCTTCACCGAGGCCGGCGACGCGATCAAGGGCCTGAAGGACGTCGTCACGGTGACCCCGGCCGCGCCCAACAAGGCGGGCGACACCGCGATCATCACCGTCGTACCGAAGTCCAAGCCGTCCTCCGCGACGACCGAGGACCTGGTGCACGCCATCCGGGACAAGGGCGCGGACATCGCCCGCACCACGGACTCCGAGGTGCTCGTCACCGGTTCGACCGCGATGAACATCGATGTCTCGCAGCGGCTGAACGACGCCCTGGTCCCGTACCTGGCGCTCGTGGTCGGCCTCGCCTTCCTGCTGCTGATCGTGGTCTTCCGCTCGGTCCTGGTCCCGCTGAAGGCGGCCCTCGGCTTCCTGCTCAGCGTGCTCGCGGCGCTCGGCGCGGTCGTCGCGGTCTTCCAGTGGGGCTGGCTGTCCGGCCTGATGAACGTCGAGCAGACCGGCCCCGTCATGTCGATGATGCCGATCTTCATGGTGGGCGTGGTCTTCGGTCTCGCGATGGACTACGAGGTCTTCCTCGTGACCCGGATGCGGGAGGCGTACGTCCACGGGGAGCGGCCGAGCCAGGCGGTGGTGACCGGCTTCAAGCACGGCGCCCGGGTCGTCACCGCCGCCGCCGTCATCATGATCGCCGTCTTCTCCGGCTTCATCGGCTCCAGCGAGGCGATGATCAAGATGATCGGCTTCGGTCTCGCGATCGCCGTCTTCTTCGACGCGTTCATCGTCCGGATGGCCATCGTCCCGGCGGTGCTCGCCCTGCTCGGCAAGCGGGCCTGGTGGCTGCCGACGTGGCTGGACCGTGCGCTGCCCAACGTGGACGTCGAGGGCGAGGGCCTGCGCACGCCGTCCGGCGCGGAGCCCGAGCGGGAGCCGGCCCGGGTCTGACGGCCTCTCCGACAGCCGGCCCGCGGCGGGACTGCCGGGGTTACGGATCGGGTTGATACTGCACCCGGGGCAGCGCCACTCGGCGCTGCCCCGGGCAGGGCAACGTCGTCCGAACCGCACCACGAGGAGCAGTCGCATGACCGACAAGCCGACCGTCAGCGTCCTGGGCACCGGCATCATGGGCGCCGCCATGGCCCGCAACCTGTGCCGTGCCGGGCTCACGGTCCGCGCCTGGAACCGCACCCGCGAGAAGGCCGAACCGCTGGCCGCCGACGGCGCGCGGATCACCGGCACGCCCGCCGAGGCCGTCGAGGGCGCCGACGTCGTCCTGACCATGCTGTACGACGGCCACACCGCGCTGGACGTCATGCGCGAGGCCGCCCCGGCGCTGCGCCCCGGCACGGTGTGGGCGCAGTGCACCACCGCCGGGACCGAGCTGATCACCGACCTGGCCGCGTTCGCCCGCGAGCACGGACTCGTCTTCTACGACGCTCCCGTCCTCGGCACCCGGCAGCCCGCCGAGGCCGGTGAGCTGACCGTACTGGCCGCCGGGCCGGAGGAGGGCCGGGAGAAGGTCGCGCCGGTCTTCGAGGCGGTGGGCGCCAGGACCATGTGGACCGGCACCGACGGGGCGGCGGGCAGCGCCAGCCGGCTCAAGCTCGTCGCCAACAGCTGGGTCCTCGCGGCCACGGCGGCGGCCGGTGAGGTGCTGGCTCTGGCCAAGGCCCTCGACGTCGACCCGCAGGGCTTCTTCGACCTCATCGAGGGCGGCCCGCTCGACATGGGCTATCTGCGGGCCAAGTCCGCGCTGGTGCTGGAGGACAGGCTGACCCCGCCGTCCTTCGCGGTGGCCACCGCCGAGAAGGACGCCCGGCTCATCGTCCAGGCCGGCGAGCGCGGCGGGGTACGGCTCGACGTCGCCGCCGCGGCCGCCGAACGGTTCGCCCGCGCCGCCGCCCAGGGGCACGCCGACGAGGACATGGCCGCCGCGTACTTCGCCAGCTTCGAGGAGAACGTCGAGGAGTAGGCGAGGTCGGCCGGTGCCGACATGACGGGCAGGGGGTTGAGGAGCACCCTGGAAGCAGTGGTTCTCGGAGGTGGTCGACATGATGCACACCGCTGTGGGATGGCACGTCGAGCTGGAGTTCATGGAGGACGACCAGCACACGCGCGCGGTGGCCATGGTGCGTCTGCCCGACGGCAGCGAGGTACGGGCACACGGCCGCGCCAGCCGGCACCGGGTCGACTCCAACCAGCCCCGGGTCGGCGAGGAGATAGCCGGCGCCCGCGCGCTCAACGAACTGGCCATGCAGCTGCTGACCAAGGCACACGAAGAGATCGACACGGCGTCGGGCCGGACCTCGCACCCGATCAACGTGTGACGTCTACGTCTACGTCTACGCCTGCGCCGGCGTTGTGCGCAGGGCGCGCACCAGCGCCTGGGCCCTCGGGTCCGCCGTCACGCTCTTGCGGAAGCCGTTGGTGACATAGCCGAAGGAGACGCCCGTCTCCGGGTCGGCGAACGCCAGCGCGCCGCCGCGCCCCGGGTGGCCGAAGGAGCCGGGGGACAGCAGCGGGGACGCGCTGCCGTGCAGCATGTAGCCGAGCCCGAACCGGGTGCCGACCACGAGCACCCGGTCGGCTCCGGCGGACTGCTCGGAGCGGGCCAGCTCCATGGTCTCCGGGGTGAACAGGCGGCTGCCGCCGTCCACCTCGCCGATCAGCGAGGCGTAGAAGCGGGCCAGGCCGTCCGCGGTCGCGATGCCGTTGGAGGCGGGCAGGGCGGCGGCCCGGTAGGCGGGCGCGTTCTCGTCCGGCAGCGGGGTGATCGCGGCGAAGGCGCGGCGGGTCAGCGAGTCCGGGTCGGCGTAGGCCTCGGTCACCGCCCGTTTGGGCCGGGTCTTCAGCGCTCCGGTGCTCTCCGGCCCCTCCACCGGGCCCACGCGGCCCACGCGCGCGTGCTCCGACTCCGGCAGGCCGAGCCACAGGTCGGCGCCGACCGGGCGGGCGATCTCCTCCGCTATCCACTCGCCGACCGGGCGGCCGGTGACGCGCCGGACCAGTTCGCCGGTGAGCCAGCTGTAGGTCTGGGCGTGGTAGCCGTGCTCGGTGCCCGGCTCCCACACCGGCGCCTGGGCGGCGATCGCGGCGGCGCCGAGGTCGGGGTCGGCGGCCTCGGCCGGGGTCAGCGGGCGGTCCAGCACCGGCACGCCCGCGCGGTGCGCGAGCAGGTGCCGTACGCGCGTGTGCTCCTTGCCGGCCGCCTTGTACTCGGGCCAGTAGGAGCCGACCGGCGCGTCCAGGTCCAGTTCGCCGCGCTGGTGCAGGAGCAGCAGCGCGGCGGCGGCGACGCCCTTGGTGGCGGAGCGCACGATCTGCGCCGTCCCGGCCTCCCAGGCGGCGCCGTCCGTGCCGTCGACATCCTTGGTTCCGGCCCACAGGTCCACGACCTTGTGTCCGTCGCGGTACACCGCCACGGCGGCGCCGCGGTCCCCGAGCAGGGCGAAGTTCGCTGCGAACGCCTCCCTGACCGGCTCGAAGCCCTCGGCCACAGTGCCGTTCACGTCCACGCCCGCCGTCCCTTCGATTCGCCTGCGACAGTGCGTGCAACAGCGGCCGGGCGCCTGCGATTCCTTGGTGTGGTCAGCCCAACAGAATCGTTACGTCGATGTTGCCGCGCGTCGCGTTCGAGTACGGGCACACCTCGTGGGCCGCGTCCACCAGCCGGGCCGCCAGCTCCCGGTCCAGCACCGGCAGGGAGACGCTGAGGGCGGCCGCGAGACCGTAGCCGCGGTGCCGGTTCGGGCCGATGCCGACCTTCGCGGCGACCGTGGAGCCCGTCAGGTCGTACCCCGCGCGGTTGCCGACGAGGATCAGCGCGTTGTGGAAGCAGGAGGCGTAGCCGGCCGCGAAGAGCTGCTCCGGGTTGGTGCCGTTGCCGTCGCCGCCCAGCTCCGGGGGCATCGCGACCTTCAGCTCCAGCCGGCCGTCATGGCTGGTGACATAGCCGTCACGGCCGCCGTGCGCGGTGGCCTCGGCCACGTAGACGATCTTCGACGGGCGCGTGTCGACAGTGGTGTCCTCGGTCATGGCCGGCCTCCCCCGGAACGAGTGGCGCACAAGTACATCGTGCACAAGGTACTGGCCGGTAGGTCTGTTGCGCTGGCCAGGGGTGGGGCAACCGCGGGTAACGCGGGGTCAGTACCGGTAAGGGGCGCTCAGTGCCGGTCGGCCGCCGCGTCGGCGCGCTCGGTGAGCCGCCACAGCTCCTCGCGCAACCGGGCGACCCCCTGGGCGTCGAGCCCCGTGGTGGTGAGCAGGGTGCCCGGCACACGCGCCGCGCGCTCCCGGAGCTCCTCCCCGCGCCCGGTGCACGCGACCAGCACCGAGCGCTCGTCGGCCGCCGCGCGCTCCCGGCGCACCAGCCCCGCCGCCTCCAGCCGCTTCAGCAGCGGGGAGACGGTGCCGTAGTCCAGGCGGAGGGCCCGGGCCAGCTCCTTCACGCTGGTCTCGCCGCGCTCCCACAGCACCAGCAGCACCAGGTACTGCGGGTAGGTGAGCCCGAGATCGTCCAGCAGCGGACGGTAGGCGGCGGTCACGGCGCGCTGCGCGGCGTACAGAGCGAAGCACAGCTGATCATCCAGCACCAGCGACCCCGCGGCCCCACGGTCGGCTCGGTCCTCATGTCGCGTCACACCCCCCATTCTCCCGGACGTGCCCCAGCGCCCCCCGCCTACGCCTGCGCCACCGCACGCGGGTCGAAACCGAAGGGCAGCTCCAGGCGGTGGGCCCGCATCAGCTCGTCGTCGGAGAGGAGCGCGCTCGTCGGGCCGTCCGCTGCGATCACGCCGTCGCTGAGGATCAGCGAGCGCGGGCAGAGTTCCAGGGCGTACGGCAGGTCATGGGTGACCATGAGGACCGTGACGTCCAGGGAGCGCAGGATGTCGGCGAGTTCGCGGCGGGAGGCCGGGTCGAGGTTGGAGGAGGGCTCGTCCAGGACCAGGATCTCCGGTTCCATGGCGAGCACGGTGGCCACCGCGACGCGCCGGCGCTGGCCGAAGGAGAGATGGTGCGGCGGCCGGTCGGCGAAGTCCTGCATGCCGACCCGCTCCAGGGCGTGCCGTACGCGCTCCTCCAGGGCCGCCCCCCTGATCCCGGCGGCGGCCGGTCCGAACGCCACGTCCTCCCGCACGGTCGGCATGAACAGCTGGTCGTCCGGGTCCTGGAAGACGATGCCGACCTTCTGCCGGATGGTCGCCATGTGCTCTCGGCCGACCGGCAGCCCGGCCACGGTCACCGTGCCGGTGCCGCCGCCCAGGATGCCGTTGAGGTGCAGCACGAGGGTGGTCTTGCCGGCGCCGTTGGGGCCGAGCAGCGCGACCCGTTCGCCGCGCGCGAGGGAGAAGTCGACGCCGAACAGGGCCTGGTGCCCGTCCGGGTAGGCGAAGGCCAGTCCGGCCACTTCCAGTGAAGGTGTCACAGAACCCATCCCAGGAGACAGACGACGAAGGCGGCGCAGGGCAGGGTGAGCGCGCGGCGCCACTGGGCGCGGGACGCGGTCACCTCGTCGATGACCGGCATCGCACCGGCGTACCCCCGGCTCATCATGGCCAGATGGACGCGCTCCCCGCGCTCGTAGGAGCGGATGAACAGCGCACCGGCGGACTTGGCGAGCACGCCCCAGTGCCGCACGCCCCGCGCCTCGAAGCCGCGCGACTCACGGGCGATCCGCATCCGGCGCATCTCGTCGGTGATGACGTCGCCGTAGCGGATCATGAAGGAGGCGATCTGCACGAGCAGCGGCGGCAGCTTCAGCCGCTGGAGCCCGAGCAGCAGTTCGCGCAGCTCGGTGGTGGCGGCCAGCAGCACCGAGGCGGCGACGCCCAGCGTGCCCTTGGCGAGCACGTTCCAGGCGCCCCACAGCCCGCTCACGCTCAGCGAGAGGCCCAGCACCTGCACCCGCTCGCCCTCCGCCACGAACGGCATCAGCACCGCGAACGCCACGAACGGCACCTCGATGAGCAGCCGCCGGAGCAGGAAACCGGCGGGCACGCGCGCGTGGTGCGCGACCGCCGCCAGCAGCAGGGCGTACCCGGCGAACGCCCACATCGCCTCGCGCGGGGTCGCGACCACGACCACCACGAACAGGAACGCGGCGGCGAGCTTGGTGTGCGGGGGCAGGCCGTGCACCGGCGAGTGCCCGTGCCGGTAGAGCCTGTGCGCGTGTCCGGCGCCCACCTCAGACGCCCGTGTTCACGGGGGAGACGTCCTCGGTGCGGCGCCTGCGCAGCGCCCAGAACACCGCGCTGCCCGCGACGACGGTGACCCCGACGCCGATCACGCCCGCGAGACCGCCGGACAGCCGGGCGTCGGCGATGTCCTTGACGCCGTAGCCGGCGAGCGGGGAGTCGGCGGCCGCGTGCTGCCGCTCGGTCTTGTCGATCCCCTTGTCGTGCGCGACCTTCTCCAGGCCGTCGGGGTTCGCGGAGGCGTAGAAGCTGACGAAGCCGGCGAGGACGAGGGAGGCGAGGAGACCGGACATCCACAGCGCGCGCCGCGAGGTGCGCGCCGCGACGGGCGCGGTGGGCGCCGGAGCGTCCACGAGTGCGCCGTTCACGCGCAGCTTGAGCCGCTGCCGCAGGCCGCGCGCGCCGTGCACCAGGTCCGGGCGTACGGCGATGACGGCGCTCACGGTGAGCGCGGTGATGACCGCCTCGCCGATGCCGATCAGCACATGCACGCCGATCATCGCCGTGGCGACCTTGCCGAGGGAGACGTCGGTGGTGCCGCCGACGGCGTAGATCAGTGTGAAGGCGACGGCCGCGGCCGGTACGGACACCAGGGCGGCGACGAAGGAGGCGATGGTCACCGAGCGCCGCTTGCGGGGCAGCACGGCGAGCAGGGCGCGGAAGACGGCGTACGAGACGACCGTCGTGACCAGCGCCATGTCGGTGATGTTCACGCCGAGCGCGGTGAGCCCGCCGTCCGCGAACAGCACGCCCTGCATGAGCAGCACGATGGACACGCA
Organism: Streptomyces sp. NPDC031418; assembly: GCF_055581605.1. NCBI lineage: Bacteria > Bacillati > Actinomycetota > Actinomycetes > Kitasatosporales > Streptomycetaceae > Streptomyces > Streptomyces sp. NPDC031418. The sequence continues at coordinate 159,319 of NZ_JBVIJC010000019.1, read as the reverse complement.
CAGCACGCCCGTGTACGGCCCCACCAGGATCGCCGCGAGCGCACCGCCCAGCAGATGGCCGCTTGTTCCCGCCGCGACGGGGAAGTTGAGCATCTGTACGGCGAAGATGAACGCCGCCACCAGGCCCGCCAGCGGGCCCGCCTTCTCGTCGAGTTCTCGGCGGGCGCCGCGCAGGCTCACCGCGAGGGCGCCGGCGGCGACCACCGCGGTGACCGCCGAGGTCGGGGCGTCGATGAATCCGTCAGGTACATGCACCGTTTGATTTTAGGCCCTTGTTGCGAACCCTTTGCAAGAGAGACAAAGTCTCGTCTCCCACCGGGGCGCGAACCGGAAAATGTGCGACATTGGAGGGGAAGCGGATGAACAGCTTTCGCATAGGTCACTCAGCGTGAGAGGGCGGTCCGATGTCTGTGGTCGAACAGTACGCACGCGCCCATATCGTCACGGACGAGGAGGACCCGGGGGCCGTACCCGTAGTACTGCGGTACGACCCCGACGCGGATCCCCGGTCGGTCCGGGTCGGTCTGCCGGGACCGCACGAGTGGACCTTCTCGCGCGCCCTGCTGGAACGGGGGCTGAGGTCGCCGGCCGAGAGCGGTGACGTACGGGTGTGGCCGTGCGGGCGCGTCCAGGCCGTGGTGGAGTTCCACTCCGACCACGGCGTGGAGGTGGTGCAGTTCGAGTCCAAGACGCTGCTCAGGTTCCTGCGCCGCACCTACACCGTGGAGCCCGTACGGGGCTGAGCGGCCGGGCCCTACGGGTCCGTCAGCCGCCCATCTTCAGCAGGGCCGCCACGATCGGCCCGGCCGTGTCACCGCCGTGACCGCCCGCCTGGACCACGCCCGCGGCGGCGAGATCGCCGCGGTAGGCGGTGAACCAGCCGTTCGGCTTCTGCTGGCCGTCCACCTCGGCGGAGCCCGTCTTGGCGCCGTAGTCCCCGCTCATGCCCGCCATCGCCTTGGCGGCCGTGCCGTAGTCCGCCGTGAACCGCATGACCTCCTTCAGCTGGGACCGGACCTTCGACGCCATGGTGCGCGTGGCCTTCGCCAGGGTGCGGTGGTCCACCGAGGGCGACACCAGGTACGGCTGGTGGAAGGCGCCCGACTCGACCGTGGCCGACACCGAGGCCATGTTCAGCGGGTTCATCCGCACCCCGCCCTGCCCGATCAGCGAGGCACCCATCTGCGCGCCGCTCTGCACCGGCACGGCGCCGTCGAACGACGGCACGCCGATGGCCCAGTTGTCCATGCCGAGGCCGTAGACCTGCTGGGCCTCCTGGGTCAGGTCGCGGTCGGACAGCTTCGGCGCGAAGTCGATGAAGGCGTTGTTGCAGGACGCGCCGAAGCTCTGCTTGAACGTGCCCTTCTTGATCTCCGAGCCGTCGTCGTTGTGGAACGTCCAGCCCGCCAGCTTGTACTTCTTGGGGCACGGATGCGACGCGTCCGCGGTGACCAGCCCCTTCTCGAACAGCATGGTCGATGTGACGATCTTCATCGTGGAGCCGGGCGCGAGCGAGCCCTGGAAGCCGACGTTGAAGCCGTGCTCGCTGTTGGCGACCGCGAGGATCTCACCGGTCGAGGGCCGCAGCACCACCACCGAGGCACGCGCGCGCCGGCCGACCTGCTGCTCGGCCGCCGCCTGGAGGGACGGACTCAGCGTGGTCCGCACCGTGCCCGGCGTGCCCTTGCTCAGCTCCAGCAGCGTCCTGTCGGACAGCCCGGCCTTGCGGGACGCCGTGCCGCGCACCACGCGCAGCTCCACGCCGGCCTTGCCGCCGGCCGTCTTGCCGTACTTGTCCCGCAGCCCGTCCAGGACCGTGCCCAGCGAGGGGTACTTGGCGGCCGTCAGCTCGCCGCCGTCCCGGTCCAGGGCCTTGACCGGCGGGGTGCCGGACTCGCCGGTGACGAGGGTGTCGCCGTCCTTCAGGTCCGGGTGGACGACGGCGGAGTGCCAGTCGACCAGCGGCCGGCCGTCGCTCGGCCGCCGTACGACGGTGAGCGAACTGCCGTAGGCCAGCGGCTTGCCGAGCTTGTGGTACGCCACCGTCGCCTTCACGGAGAACGGCACCTTCGCGCCCGTGGCCCGGCCCGGGGTGAGCGTGACGTCCTTCAGGCGGGCGTCCTTGGTGGAGCCGGTGAGCAGGGAGGCGGCCGCCGACGGGTCGTCGGTGGCGGCCGCCGCCTCGGTGACCCGGCCCTGCTGCCAGGCGGTCAGGAAGCGGCTCGCGGCCGTGCGCACCTCGGCCGCGCTGAGCGGGCCGGTCTTGACGACCGGCTTGTGGTCGGCCGTGGCGGACGTCTGCTCGTCGGCCGCCGCGCCACCGCCGGTCAGCGCGTAGACGCCGAGCCCGGCGCCGCCGACGACCACGGCGAGCACTCCGCCGAGCACGGCAGGCCGGGTCTTCCGTCGCTCGGCGACGCGCCTTCTCTTGCCCACGGTCTCGATTCCTCCGCCACTTCCCCAGGGTCCCCGCAGCCCTCACCGTCCCCAACGACGGCAATCACCTTAAAGTCCCTGCCTCGGCGGGTGATGTCAGCGGGCATTCCGTAGCACGCTTGCGACAATCGGACCGGCCGCGTCGATGCCGTGGCCGCCGTCCTGGACCATCGCCGCGGCCGCCACGTCGCCCCGGTAACCGGCGAACCAGCTGTCGGACTTCGCCTCGCCGTCGACCTCCGCCGAACCGGTCTTCGCGCCGATGTCCCCGCCCAGCCCGGCCATCACGCCGGCCGCCGTGCCGCTGTGCGCGGTGCGGCTCATCATGCCGCGCAGCTGCGCGACCGTGGCCGCCGACAGCCCACGCGCGCGTGCCGGGGTGCGGCCGTCCAGTTGCAGCGGCACGATCACCGGCTGGCGGAACGTGCCGGTCATCGCGGTCGCCGTCACGGAGGCCATGTTCAGCGGGTTCATCTGGACCTGGCCCTGGCCGATGAGGTTGGCCGCGGTGTCCGGGCCGCCGGAGGCCGGGACCCGGCCGTCGAAGGTCGGCACGCCCACCTGCCAGTCGTTGCCGATCCCGAACCGCTGCTCGGCCTCCTGGGTGAGGGAGTCGACCTTCACCGAGTCCGCGAACTTCACGAACGCCGTGTTGCAGGAGCGGGCGAAGTCCTCGGAGAGGGTGGCCTTCTCGTTCGGCGCCATGTTCTTGAGGTTGTGGAAGGTCTGGCTCTGCCACACGGCCGTGTCCGGGCAGGGCGCGGAGCCGTTCGCCGTGGTCAGCCCGGTGTCGATGAGGGTCGCCGCACTGATGATCTTCATGGTGGAGCCGGGGGCGCGTTCGCCGAGGAAGGCCGCGTTGAAGCCGTCCGCCCGGTTGTTGGCGACGGCGAGGATCTCGCCGGTGCTCGGCTTGACCGCGACCACGGAGGACTCGCCGTACGTGCCGACCGCCTTCTCGGCCGCCGCCTGGGCGTTCGCGCTCAGCGTGGTGCGCAGCTTGCCCGGGCGGCCCTTGGCGAGCGTCAGCAGCGAGGTGTCGGGCGCGCTGCCCTCATGGCGGATCACCAGCTCCACACCGGCCCGGCCGCCCGCCTTGTCGCCGTACCGCTTGCGCAGCTCGTCCAGGATCGGCCCGAGCGAGGGGTACTTCTCCTTCGTCAGGACGGCGCCGTCGCGGTCCACCGCCTGGATCGGCGCGGTGGCCGACGTTCCGGTGACCAGCGTGTCGCCCTTCTTCAGCCGCGGATGGACCAGGGAGGGCTGCCAGTCCACCAGCGCGCGGTGCGAGGTCTGGCCGCGGACGACGGTCAGGCTGCTCCGGTACGACAGCGCGTGCGACTTTCCGCCGTACGACACCGTTGCCTTGACCGTGAAAGGCACGGTGCTGCCCGTCGGGGTGCCCGGGGTGATGTGCACCTGCCCGATGTGCGCGTCCCGCTGATAGGCCGTCAGCAGCTCCTCGGCCGCCTGCGGGTAGTTCGTGTACGACGCCGCGCTCGCCGCGTCGCCCTTCTGCCAGGCGGCGAAGAAGGCGCCGGTCGCCTGCTTCACCTCGGTATCGCTCGGCGGACCGGTCCGCACGGGCGCCGACTTGGTCTCCGGGCCACCCGTCCCCCCGTCACCGCCGAGCGCGGACAGCACGTTGTACGCCCCGTACCCGCATCCCCCCAGCACCACGGCGCACACACTCCCGATGAGCGCACCCTTCACCCCACTGCGCATCCGCGCACCCCGTCTCCCCGTAGAACCCGTCCGCGTCCGGTCTTGAACGCGTTCAAGAAGGTTGCCGTGAGGCACGGTATGCGCTTGTGGAGCCGCTGTGACCGAAGTTGCTCAAACTGTGATCGGACTCGCGCGTGTCACGCGTGCGTTCAGACCCACGTATCCAGCCACATCCGCGACCGCCACTGGTCGATCGGGATGGCCGTGCCGGTGTACAGGGGCCAGAAGTAGATGAAGTTCCAGGCGATCAGCAGGACCAGGACGCCCGCCGCCGACGCGCCGATCACCCGGCGGGTGTCGCTGGAGCCCGGGGGGCCGATGATCGCGCCGATCATCATCGCCACCGCCAGACAGAGGAACGGCAGGAAGACGACCGCGTAGAAGAGGAAGATCGTCCGCTCCTGGTAGAGGAACCAGGGCAGATAGCCGGCCGCGATCGCGCAGGCGATGGCGCCGGCCCGCCAGTCGCGGCGGAACGCCCAGCGCCACAGCACGTACAGGATCGCGAAACACGCCGCCCACCACAGCAGCGGCGTACCGATCGCCAGCACCTCGCGCGCGCACTTCTGGCCGGCGTCGGCCGGGCAGCTGTCGGCGCCGGGGTTGGGCGACTCGTAGAAGTACGACACCGGGCGGCCCAGCACGATCCAGCTCCACGGGTTGGACTGGTACGTGTGCGGGGACGTCAGGCCGACGTGGAACTCGTACACCTCGTGCTCGTAGTGCCACAGGCTGCGCAGCCAGTCCGGCAGGAAGGTCCAGCTGCCGCCCTTGCCGTCGGTGGCCGCCCAGTTGCGGAAGTAGCCGCCGCTGCCGTCGGTGGGGGAAAGGATCCAGCCGGTCCAGGAGGCCAGGTAGACGGCGATCGCCACCGGAACCGTCGCCAGGAAGGTGATGCCGGTGTCGTACTTGAGAGCTGCGGCATACGGGTGACGGGCACCGGCCACCTTGCGGGCGCCCACGTCCCACAGCACCGCCATCACACAGAACGCCGCCAGGATGTACAGGCCGTTCCACTTCGTGCCGCAGGCCAGGCCCAGCATCAGGCCGGCTCCCCAGCGCCAGGGCCGCAGCCCGAAACGGAAACCGTCCGCCACGGCCGCGTCCGGGCGGACCCGGCCGTCCGGCCCGGCGGGCAGCGCGGCCGCGAGCCGCGCCCGCGACCGGTCCCGGTCGACGATCAGACAGCCGAACGCCGCCACCACGAAGAACATCAGCACCCCGTCGAGCAGCGAGGTGCGGCTCATCACGAAGTGCAGCCCGTCCACCGCCATCAGCGCGCCCGCCAGACAGCCGAGGAACGTCGAGCGGAACATCCGGCGCCCGATCCGGCACAGCAGCAGCACGCTCAACGTGCCCAGCAGCGCCGTCATGAACCGCCAGCCGAACGGGTTGAACCCGAACATCAGCTCGCCCAGCCCGATGACGTACTTGCCGACCGGCGGATGCACGACGTACGCCGCGTCCGTCGGCACCGCGAGATGGCCATGCGTCTGGAGGACCAGATTGTTGGCGTTCTTGTCCCAGTTGACCTCGAAACCGCGGTGGACGAGCGCCCAGGCGTCCTTGGCGTAGTAGGTCTCGTCGAATATCACCGCGCGCGGGCTGCCCAGGTGCCAGAACCGCATCAGGCCCGCCATCAGCGTCACCAGCAGCGGCCCGCCCCAGCCCGACCACCGGGTGATCCGCTCGGCCAGGACCGGCGGCACCCCGAGCGCCCGCCACAGCCGGGGGCTCGGCTCGGCGTACGGCGGCACCAGCCGGTCGCGTACGTCGCCCGCGGGTACGTCCGCGGCCGGCGCGTACCCGAATCGGCGCAGCCGCTGCTGCCACGACGGCCGCCGGTCGTGCGGTGCCCGGCCCTGCCGGAGGTCCATGGAGGACGCGGTACTGGTCACCGCGCCATCGTAGGGAACCGTCCTGTGCGAGTCCCGTGCATGTGCCCTACCGGCCACGCGCGCGCGTGTTCCGTCCCCGGACCGGCCCCCGCCGCCGCGGGTGCGTGCCGCCACGGCGGCCCTGGGAGGATGGGGGGGTGACTGGAACCCTTGTCCTCGCAGGAACCCCCATCGGCGACATCGCGGACGCGCCGCCCCGGCTGGCCGAGGAGCTGTCCGGCGCCGACGTCGTCGCCGCCGAGGACACCCGGCGGCTGCGCCGGCTCACCCAGGCGCTGGGCATCACCCCCAAGGGCCGCGTCGTGTCCTACTTCGAGGGCAACGAATCCGCCCGCACCCCGGAACTGGTCGAGGAGCTGCTCGGCGGAGCGCGCGTCCTGCTGGTCACCGACGCGGGCATGCCGTCGGTCTCCGACCCCGGCTACCGGCTGGTCGCCGCCGCCGTGGAGAAGGACATCAAGGTCACCGCCGTCCCCGGGCCGTCCGCCGTGCTCACCGCGCTCGCCCTGTCCGGGCTGCCCGTCGACCGGTTCTGCTTCGAGGGCTTCCTGCCGCGCAAGGCGGGGGAGCGGCTGTCCCGGCTGCGGGAGGTGGCCGGTGAACGGCGCACCCTGGTCTACTTCGAGGCCCCGCACCGGCTCGACGACACCCTCGCCGCCATGGCCGAGGTGTTCGGCCCGGACCGCCGGGCCGCCGTCTGCCGCGAGCTGACCAAGACGTACGAGGAGGTACGGCGCGGTCCGCTGGCCGAGCTGGCCGAGTGGGCCGCACAGGGCGTGCGCGGGGAGATCACCGTCGTGGTCGAGGGCGCCCCGGAGGCCGCCCCCGAGGAGCTGGGCGCCGAGGAACTGGTGCGCCGGGTGCGGGTGCGGGAGGAGGCCGGGGAGCGCCGCAAGGAGGCGATCGCGGCCGTGGCGGCGGAGGCGGGAGTGCCGAAGCGCGTCGTCTTCGACGCCGTGGTCGCCGCCAAACGCGCCGGGGAATGAGCCCGCGCGCCCCCTCCGCCGAGGTTTCCGCGGCTGCCGGAAAACCGCCTCTGAGCAGGGGCGTTCTCGGTTGAGCGGGCGGCCCATGGGAGGGCAAAAGGCTGTCGCCGAAAGCAAAGCCCAACAGGGGTGAACGGGGCTTTTTGGCAAGGGACGTCCAAAACGCATCCAACACTCGACAGGCCTGATGCATTCACGCCGGCGGAGGCGTCCACTGGTCGAAGGGACGCACCCGTCCCTCGCCCCGGCGGATTTCGGGAACCGCTGCGCCGGGGTGCTTGTCCAGCGGACAAGAGGAGCTGGCATGAGTGAGATCGCAGGGCAGACCGGCCTCCGCGGTACGGCCACCGCCGTCGTTCACGAGTCGTACTCGTTCGCGTGCATGCGATGCGGACACGGCTGGGAGCAGTCGTACGAGATAGAGCACCACACGGACGCCGACGGGCACGAGTTCGTGCTGTACGTGGCCGACGGCGAGATCGTGCCGTCGCCGCTGAGCCGGCCCAGCTGCCAGAACTGCGACGGCCATGTGGTGCGCATCATGCGCGCGGGGCAGGTGTCGTCGGTGCGCAGCGCGGCCGAGGGCCGTCGCCACCAGGCACCGCAGGCCGGACCCGTCGAGGCGCCGGAGGCGTCCGCGCAGGGCGCCGGGACCGGGGAGCACCACCACTGGCATCTGTCCGACCTCCTGCACGCCTTCCACCGCAAGGCCGGCTGAGGCGTCCGCCGCGCCCGGGGGGCGGCGGAGACGCCCGCGGCCGAGGGCAGGGCCTTTCGTAGGATCGGGGCATGCCTTCGAACGCCGGCCAGAGCTCCAAGGACGACAAGAACGCGGCCCCGCCGCTCCCGGTGCCCCTCCGGGTGCCCGTCGCCGACTCCCACACCCACCTCGACATGCAGGCGGGCACGGTCGAGGAGGGCCTCGCGAAGGCCGCCTCGGTGGGCGTCACGACGGTCGTCCAGGTCGGCTGCGACATCAAGGGCTCACGGTGGGCCGCCGAGACCGCGGCGGCCCACGAGAGCGTCCACGCGGCCGTCGCCCTGCACCCCAACGAGGCCCCGCGCATCGTCCACGGCGACCCCGACGGCTGGTCCCGGCAGGGCGCCCGCCGGCCCGGCGGCGACGCCGCGCTGGACGACGCCCTCGCCGAGATCGACCGGCTGGCCGGGCTGCCCCAGGTGAAGGGCGTCGGCGAGACGGGCCTGGACTACTTCCGCACCGGCCCCGAGGGCAAGGCGGCCCAGGAACGGTCCTTCCGGGCCCATATCGAGATCGCCAAGCGGCACGGCAAGGCGCTCGTCATCCACGACCGTGACGCGCACGCCGACGTGCTGCGCGTGCTGAAGGAGGAGGGCGCGCCCGAGCGCACCGTCTTCCACTGCTACTCCGGCGACGCCGAGATGGCCGCGGTCTGCGCCCGCGAGGGCTACTTCATGTCCTTCGCCGGCAACGTCACCTTCAAGAACGCCCAGAACCTGCGCGACGCCCTCGCCGTCGCCCCGCTGGAGCTGGTCCTCGTGGAGACCGACGCGCCCTTCCTGACCCCGGCGCCGTACCGCGGACGGCCCAACGCCCCGTATCTCGTTCCGGTCACGGTGCGCGCCATGGCCGCCGTGCGCGGCATCGACGAAGACGCCCTGGCGACCGCCCTGGGCGCGAACACCGCCCGCGCCTTCGGTTACTGAGCGTGCGCCGATGGTAACCGGCCGATAACGTCCGCACCCGCCTGGCTCAGGGCAGATCGCGACCGTGGGTAGTCGCGCCGCTTTGGAGAGTGACCGGTGCTCCGCTAGGTTCTGGTGGCCCGAATCGGGACCCCTCTGGCTCTCAGGAGCGTCGGCGTGAGCAACTCGCAGTACGAGACGTATGCGGCGTACGGCCCCTACAGCGCCCCGGACGGCGCCTTCGGCGGCGGATGGCCGGGCGTGCACGACGCGGAGACCGTCGCCCGCCCCGTGGCGTACGACGACCCGTACCGGCCCGCGTACGAGATGGTGGCGCAGGCGTTGGCGCAGGCATCGGCGCCCGCTCAGGACCCTGTGACCGAGCCGGTGCTTCCGCGGCAGACCGGAAGCGGGTCGACCGGGATCGGGTCGACCGGGATCGGGTCGACCGGGAGCGCGGCGACCGGCAGGGCGTCGGCCGAGGGGGCGCGCGAGGACGGCGAGCCCGCCGGGGCGCGCGGACGTGCCGCGCGCCGGCGCAAGGCGCGCTCGCGCTCCAGCGAGCGCCCGGAGTCCGCCGTCCGCCGGCTGCTGCCGCAGGCGCTGGTCGTGGCCTTCCTGGCCGGCGGCACCGCCGCGTTCGTCGCCAAGGACAAGGCGATCGAGCTGACCGTCGACGGCAGGCAGCGCACCCTGCACACCTACGCCGACGACGTGACCGAACTGCTCGCCGACGAGGGCGTCAAGGTAGGGGCGCACGACATGGTCGCGCCCGCCCCCGGTGCGGCCCTCGCCAGCGGTGACGCGGTCGCGGTGCGCTACGGCCGCCCGGTGCAGCTCACGCTCGACGGCCGGCGGCGCGAGGTGTGGACGACGGCACACACGGTGGAAGGCGCCCTGGACGAGCTGGGCGTGCGCGCGGAGGGCGCGTACCTGTCGGCTTCGCGCTCCCAGAGCATCGGACGCGCCGGTCTCGCGCTCGACGTGCGCACCGAGCGGGCGGTCACCGTCCTGGCGGACGGCCGCGCCCGCACCATCCGCACCAACGCGGCCACCGTCCGCGAAGCCGTCGAGGAGGCCGGGATCACCCTGGCGGGCGAGGACACCACCTCCGTGCCGCCGGACAGCTTCCCGCGGGACGGGCAGACGATCACCGTGCTGCGGGTGACCGGTGCCCGGGAGGTCCGCGAGGAGCAGATCCCCTTCGCCGTCGAGCGGACCGCCGACCCCACCCTCTTCAAGGGCACCGAGGTCGTCTCCCGGCCCGGCCGGCCGGGGCTGCGGCGCACCACCTTTCTGCTGCGCACCGTCAACGGGGTGCGGCAGAAGCCGGTCGAGGAGCGCTCCGAGGTGGTGCGGGAGCCGCGCCGGCAGACGGTCAGGGTCGGCACCAAGCCCCGGCCCACCTCCGTCGACGGCGCCGAGGGCCTCAACTGGCGCGGTCTGGCCGCCTGCGAGTCCGGCGGCCGGCCCCACGCCGTCGACGCGTCGGGAACGTACGGAGGGCTGTACCAGTTCGACACGCGCACCTGGCAGAGCCTCGGCGGCAGCGGACGTCCGCAGGACGCACCGGCGGAGGAGCAGACGTACCGCGCGAAGAAGCTGTACGTGCGCCGGGGCGCGAGCCCCTGGCCGCACTGCGGGGCGCGGCTGCACGGCTGAGGAGCCGGCCGGCGCGGGGCCGGCCGCCGGTGCCGGGCACCTGGCGATCCCGGCCGGCTCCGCCCCCGTACCCTTGTCCCGTGAGCAGCCCCACCCCCGACGCCCTTCTCGGCCCCGCCGACGTCCGCGAGCTCGCGGCCGCGCTCGGTGTCCGCCCGACCAAGCAGCGCGGCCAGAACTTCGTGATCGACGCCAACACGGTCCGCCGTATCGTCCGGACCGCCGAGGTCCGCCCCGACGACGTGGTCGTCGAGGTCGGCCCGGGTCTCGGCTCGCTCACCCTCGCCCTGCTGGAGGTCGCCGACCGGGTCACCGCCGTCGAGATCGACGACGTCCTGGCGGGCGCGCTGCCCGCGACCATCGCCGCGCGCATGCCGGCGCGCGCCGACCGGTTCGCGCTGGTCCACTCCGACGCGATGCACGTCGCCGAGCTGCCCGGCCCCGCCCCCACCGCCCTGGTGGCGAACCTGCCCTACAACGTCGCCGTGCCCGTGCTGCTGCACATGCTCGACACCTTCCCCAGCATCGAGCGGACGCTGGTGATGGTGCAGTCCGAGGTCGCCGACCGGCTCGCCGCGGCCCCCGGCTCGAAGGTGTACGGCGTGCCGTCGGTCAAGGCCAACTGGTACGCCGAGGTGAAGCGGGCCGGGGCCATCGGCCGCAATGTCTTCTGGCCCGCGCCCAACGTCGACAGCGGGCTGGTCTCCCTCGTCCGGCGGACCGAGCCGATCAAGACCACCGCCTCCAAGCGGGAGGTGTTCGCCGTCGTCGACGCGGCCTTCGCGCAGCGCCGCAAGACGCTGCGGGCGGCGCTCGCCGGATGGGCCGGGTCCGCGGCGGCCGCCGAGGCCGCCCTGGTCGCCGCCGGGGTGTCGCCGCAGGCCCGCGGGGAGTCGCTCACGGTCGAGGAGTTCGCCCGCATCGCGGAGAACGGCCCGCGCGCCGAGTAGCGCCGGTCAGCGTCGATCGACATCAGCAGTGTCCGCACCAGCCGCCGATGAAGGAGCCCGGACAGCAGTGAGCGTCACGGTCCGCGTCCCCGCCAAGGTCAACGTCCAGCTCGCGGTGGGCGCCGCCCGCCCCGACGGGTTCCACGACCTCGCCAACGTCTTCCTCGCCGTCGGCCTGTACGACGAGGTCACCGTGACCCCGGCCGACGAGCTGCGGGTCACCTGCGAGGGCCCGGACGCCGGCCAGGTCCCCCTCGACCACAGCAACCTCGCCGCGCGCGCGGCCCTCGCGCTCGCCGCCCGCCGGGGCATCGAACCGGCCGTGCACCTCCACATCGCCAAGGACATCCCGGTCGCCGGGGGCATGGCCGGCGGCAGCGCCGACGGCGCGGGCGCGCTGCTCGCCTGCAACACCCTGTGGAACGCGGGCGCCTCCCGCGCGGAGCTGCTCGCCATCTGCGCCGAGCTGGGCAGCGACGTCCCGTTCAGCCTGATCGGCGGCGCCGCCCTGGGCGTCGGCCGCGGTGAACGGCTGACCGTCCTGGACACCGGCGGCGACTTCCACTGGGTGTTCGCCATGGCCACCCGGGGGCTGTCCACCCCGGCGGTGTTCCGCGAGTTCGACCGGCTCGCCGAGGGCCGGGAGATCCCTGCGCCCGTGGCCTCGCCGGAGCTGCTGGAGGCGCTCGCGAAGGGCGACCCGGAGGCGCTCGCCGGGACCGTCTCCAACGACCTCGAGCCCGCCGCGCTGTCCCTCTTCCCCGAGCTGGCCGACACCCTGGACGCCGGCCGGGCGGCGGGCGCGCTCACCGCGCTGGTCTCCGGCTCCGGCCCGACCACGGCGTTCCTGGTACGCGACGCCGAGTCCGCCGCGAAGGTGGCGGCGGCGCTCCGGGCGTCGGGCACCTGCCGGACCGTGCGCACGGCGGCCGGCCCGGTACCGGGGGCGACGGTCGTCCACGGCGGCCCGGGCCACTGACCCACCCCGCGGCGCCCGCCCGGGGGCCGCGAGGCCCTAGGCTAGAAGGCTGACCGCGGCGGAGCCGCTGTCGACCCAGCCCCGCGCACAGGAGTGAAATGGCCGTCAACCTGGTCAATGTGGAGAACGTCAGCAAGGTGTACGGCACCCGTGCCCTGCTCGACGGCGTCTCGCTCGGCGTGTCGGAGGGGGACCGGATCGGGGTCGTCGGCCGCAACGGCGACGGCAAGACCACCCTCATCCGGATGCTCGCCCGGCTGGAGGAGTCCGACACCGGGCGGGTCACGCACTCCGGCGGGCTGCGGCTCGGCGTGCTCACCCAGCACGACTCCCTGGACCCCGCAGCGACCGTCCGCCACGAGGTCATCGGCGACATGGCCGACCACGAGTGGGCCGGCAACGCCAAGGTCCGCGACGTGCTGACCGGGCTGTTCGGCGGCCTGGACCTGCCCGGCTTCCCCAAGGGGCTGGACACCGTCATCGGACCGCTCTCCGGCGGTGAGCGGCGCCGTATCGCGCTCGCCAAGCTGCTCATCGAGGAGCAGGACCTGATCGTCCTGGACGAGCCCACCAACCACCTCGACGTCGAGGGCATCGCCTGGCTCGCCCGGCACCTCCAGACCCGGCGCTCGGCGCTGGTCTGTGTGACCCACGACCGCTGGTTCCTGGACCAGGTCTGCACCCGCATGTGGGACGTGCAGCGCGGCTCCGTCTACGAGTACGAGGGCGGCTACTCGGACTACGTCTTCGCGCGCGCGGAGCGCGAGCGGATCGCCGCCACCGAAGAGGCCAAGCGGCAGAACCTGATCCGCAAGGAGCTGGCCTGGCTGCGCCGCGGCGCCCCCGCCCGCACGTCCAAGCCGCGCTTCCGGGTGGAGGCCGCCAACGAGCTGATCGCGGACGTGCCGCCGCCCCGGGACAGCAGCGAGCTGATGAAGTTCGCCTCCTCGCGGCTCGGGAAGACCGTCTTCGACCTGGAAGACATCACCGTGCAGGCGGGCCCCAAGGTGCTGCTCAAGCACGTCACCTGGCATCTCGGCCCCGGCGACCGGATCGGTCTGGTCGGCGTCAACGGCGCCGGCAAGACCTCGCTGCTGCGGGCCATGGCGGAGGCGGCCCGTACGGAGGGCGAGGTGCAGCCGGCCGGCGGGCGCATCGCCGTCGGCAAGACCGTCAAGCTCGCCTACCTCTCCCAGGAGGTCGCCGAACTCGACCCGACCTGGCGGGTCCTGGAGGCCGTGCAGCAGGTCCGCGAGCGCGTCGACCTCGGCAAGGGCCGCGAGCTGACCGCCGGGCAGCTGTGCGAGACCTTCGGCTTCAACAAGGAGAAGCAGTGGACGCCGGTCGGCGACCTGTCGGGCGGTGAGCGCCGCCGCCTCCAGCTGCTGCGCCTCCTCATGGACGAGCCCAACGTCCTGTTCCTGGACGAGCCCACCAACGACCTCGACATCGAGACCCTCACCCAGCTGGAGGACGTCCTCGACGGCTGGCCCGGCTCGATGATCGTCATCTCCCACGACCGGTTCTTCGTCGAGCGCACCACCGACCGGGTCTTCGCCCTCCTCGGCGACGGCACCCTGCGGATGCTGCCGCGCGGCATCGACGAGTACCTGGAGCGCCGCCGGCGGATGGAGGAGGCGGTCGCCACCCAGACGGCCGCCGCGGCGCCCAAGCCGGCCACCACGGAGAAGAGCGCCGCCGACCAGCGCGCCGCCAAGAAGGAACTCCAGAAGATCGAGCGGCAGTTGGACAAGATCTCCGAGAAGGAGACCAAGCTGCACGCCCAGATCGCCGACAACGCCACCGACTTCGCCAAGGTGGCCGAACTGGACGCCCAGTTGCGCGACCTCGCCGGGGAACGCGAGGAACTCGAGCTGCGCTGGCTGGAACTGGCGGAGGACGCGTAACACCCAGCCCCGCCCAGAGGTGATGCGCCCCCCGCGCGCGGCGCCGTTGCGCGCGCCGCGTGAAGGGGGCGTGAAGGCGCATAACGGCGGCGTCACGAGGCGGTCCTCCCTTGGGAACAGCGCAGGACGCGGACCCCTGCCCGGCCGGTACCGGGTGATAGAAAGGGCCGTCTGAGAACTGTCTGAGTACGACCTTGGGTCCGTCACGAACCTCAGGGCGTGGCTAAAAATCAGTGAACGAGGGGGAGAGCGCTGATGACTCAGCCGCCCGGTCAGCCGCCGCACGGCGGTTTCGGAGCACCACAGGACCAGCCGCCGAAGGACCAGCCGCCACAGCCTGGCGGGTTCGGTGCTCCACAGACACCCCCGCCCCCGCCGCAGCCGCCCGCCGGCCCCCCGCAAGCGCCCCAGCCCGGCTACGGCTACCCCCAACAGCCCGGCCCCTACGGCGCTCCCACCCCGCCCGCCGCCCCCGGCCCGTACGGCGCGCCCACCGCCCCCACCGCCCCCGGCCCCTACGGCTACCCGCAGCCGGGCCAGCAGCCGGCCGGCCCCTACGCGGCGCCGCAGCCCGGCTACGGCTACCCGCCGCAGCCGCCGTACCCCGGCGCGCCCGGAGCGGCGCCCGGCGGCCCGGCCGGCCGGAAGAAGACGGCGCTGATCGTCGGGTCCGCGGTGGCCGCGCTGCTCGTCATCGGCGGCACGGTGTACGCGGTGAGCAGCGGTGGCGGCGGTGGCGGCGGCAAGAAGAAGCCCGTCGCCGAGCACAGCCAGGACGACAAGCCGACCACGTCCTCCAGCGCCTCCCCGTCCGCCTCCGCAAGCACCGGTGACGACCCGGAGAACCTCAACGAGGGCCGCAAGTCCGGTGAGGCGAAGGTGCTCTGGTACAAGTCGGCGCCGGAGGTCCCGGGCTCGGGTGCCGAGGCGCCCGGCATGTGGATCACCGGCAAGGCGGCGGTCAAGGCGGCGTACAAGCAGGTCTTCGCCTACGACGTGACCGACGGCAAGGACGCGTGGAGCCCGATCACCTTCCCGCAGAAGATCTGCGCGGTCACCCCGCAGAAGTCGGCGGACGACAAGGTCGTCGTGGCGTACATGAGCGGGGTCAGCGACAACGCCAAGTGCAACCAGCTCCAGCAGATCGACCTGAACACCGGTCAGAAGGGCTGGAGCGGCCAGGTCGCCGACGGCGGGCTCTTCGACAGCGCGCTCAACGTCGAGCTGTCGGTGAGCGGCAAGACGCTGATGGTGGGCCGCTCCGAGTCGGGCACGGCGTACAACATCGACACCGGCAAGAAGCTGTACGACAAGAAGAAGTACGGCTCGTCCTGCTACCCCGCCGGGTACGCGGGCGGCTCCGGCCGGCTGGTCCAGGTGGCGTCCTGCGGGGCGAGCACCAGCGGCGAGCACGACGAGATCCAGGAACTGGACCCGGCCACCGGCAAGGTGAAGTGGAGCCAGCCGGTCAAGAAGGGCTGGCAGGTGTCCCGGGTGTACTCGCTGGACCCGCTCGTGGTGTACCTGACCAACGAGGACAAGAAGGCCTGGAACATCTCCACGTTCACCAAGAGCGGCGGATTCCGCTCCGAGGTGAAGGTCGACGAGAAGTTCTCCCCGCGCTGCGGCTGGGCGATCCTGGAGCGCGATCTCCAGGGCTGCCAGGGCGCCGTGGCCGACGCCGACACGCTGTACCTGCCCACGGACGGCACCAGCAGCGCCAACGAGATCGTCGCGATCAGCCTCTCCACCGGCAAGGCCAAGTGGCGCGTCAAGTCGCCCGCGGACGAGCCGATGTCGCCGATGAAGACCGAGGGCGGCAAGCTCATCGCCTATGTGCAGCCGTCGTACGACGCGGGCGGCCAGGTGGTGTCGATCCCGACCACCGGCTCCTCCCACCCGACGACCAAGCTGTTGCAGAACCCTTCGGGCACCGCCGAGATCGAGGACTCCTTCTTCGACGGTGTCATCGACTGGGCCGACGGACGGTTCTTCGTCTCGAACGGCCGGCTGTCCGGCAGCACCGACGCGAAGGAGAAGCTGATGATGGCCTTCGGCAACTGAGCCCGGCCCTCTCCTCCGCCCTGTCCGCCGTCCGGCCCTCCGAGCTGCCCCGAGGTACCCCGTCATGACCCAGCCGCCCCCTCCGCCGCCGAACCAGCCGCCGAACCAGCCGCCGCAGGGCGGCTTCGGCCCGCCGACCCCGCCGCCTCCGGCGGGTCCGCCCGCGCCCCCGCCGCAGCCGCCGCAGCCCGCGTACGGCTACCCGCACCCCGCCCCGGCCCCCCAGCCGGGCCCGCCCGGACAGCCGCCGCAGTCCGGCTACGGCTACCCCGCCGCTCCGCAGCCCCCGGCCTACGGCCAGCAGGCGTACGGCCAGCAGCCCGCCGGCTACGGCTACCCGGGCCAGCCGCAGAACACGTACGCGCAGCCCACCCAGCCGATGCAGGCCGTGCAGCCGGGGTACGGCTATCCCGGCCAGCCGCCCACCATGCCCATGCACCCGCAGCCCGGCCAGGGCGGCGGCAAGCGGAACAACTCCACGGTGCTCGTCGTCGTCGCGGCGGTCGTCGCGATCGCGCTGATCGTCGTCGGCGGGATCTGGTACGCCAACTCCTCCGGCGGTGACGACAAGACGCACGAGACCGCCTCCTCCAGCGGTGGCACCGGCGGCGACAAGGGTGGCTCCGGCGGCACCGGAGGAACCGGCGGCAAGGAGAAGGTGCCGTCCAATACCGCGGGCAGCCTGCTGTTCAAGGTGCCGCTGCCGCAGACCGACGACACGGTCGCCACCAACGGCTCCTGGCTGACCGACAAGGTGTACGCCAAGAGCGGTGTCGCCGAGATCGTCGGCTACGACCCCGCCAAGGGCACCAAGCTGTGGACCGTCAAGCTGCCCGGCCCGGTCTGCGCGGCCACCGGCCATGTGTCCTCGGACGACAGGACCGCGGTGGTCTTCCAGCCGAAGATGCCGGCGAAGGACTCCTCCGCGGGATGCAGCCAGGTCGCCGCGATCGACCTCGACGCGGGCAAGAAGCTGTGGACGAAGTCGATCGGCTCCGGTGCCTCCATGGTCACCTGGGACAACGTGACGGTCGCCCAGCACACCGTCGCGGTCGGCAGCACCGACGGCGGCGCCGCGTTCGACCTCGACTCCGGCCGCGTGCTGTGGCAGCCGAAGCCGGACGACACCTGCTACGACGCGGGCTACGGCGGCGGCAGCAAGCTGGTCGCGGTGCGCAAGTGCGGCGAGTACGGCAACCGCCAGCTGCACATCCAGAACATCGACCCGAAGTCCGGGAAGGTGATCACCGAGTACAAGATGGACACCGGCATCGAGTACGCCTCCGTGGTCTCCACGGACCCGCTGGTGGTGGCCGCCGACGTCGGCGACAGCGCCGGTGACGGCAGCGGCATCTCGGACTACTTCTCCATCGACAACAAGACCGGCAAGCTGCTCGCCCGTATCTCCGCGCCCGGCAAGACCTACGGCGGCCGCTGCGACGGCATCACCCGGATCGAGGACTGCCACCAGATCGTGGCCGGCAACGGCAAGCTGTACGTGCCGACCGAGGAGCACGACAGCGGCAGCGGCGACGGCACCGAGACCAACGAGATCGTCTCCTTCGACCTCAACACCGGCAAGATGACCGGCCAGCGCGCCGAGGCCGGGGCCGGCTACACCATGTCCCCGCTGCGCGTCGACGGCACCAACCTGCTCGCCTACAAGCGGCCGCCGTACGACAAGGGCGGCCAGGTCGTCAGCATCGACGGCGGCAGCTTCAAGCAGACCACGCTGCTGGAGAACCCGGCGACGGAGAACGTGCGGGAGGCGGAGAGCAGCATGCTGCCCGACTACGCGGAGATCCTCTTCTCGCAGGGCCGGCTGTACATGGCGGACACCTTCGCCCACAAGTCGAGCTCGTCGTACGACAAGGAGTTCCTGGTCCTGGCGTTCGGCACCAGCGGCTGACCGGTCGCCGGCGCCCCCGCCGCACTCACCCGAATGGGTGACTTACCAAGAAGTGCCCCGGATTTCATCGATCCGGGGCACTTCTCATGAAGAGGGGCAGCGCGACGTCGAACAAGCGTGTAGCTTCCGGGGGCATGAAGGGGCCGGGGGGCCGGGGGGCCTCACGTACTGGGGGGTTGCTCTATGGGAGTGCGGCTCATGGTCGTCGACGACCATCGCCTGCTCGCGGAGGCGCTGGCGTCGGCACTGAAGCTGCGCGGGCACCGGGTGCTCGCCGCGGCGGCGCCGGCCGCGGGCGCGGCGGACCTGGTGATCGCGCGGGCGCCGGAGGTGTGCCTGCTGGGTACGGCGGCGCCGGCCGAGCCCGGGGCGTTCGATCCGGTGGTGAAGATCAAGCGTGAGCGGCCGCAGGTGGCGGTGGTGGTGCTGGGGCCGGTGCCGTCGCCGCGGGGCATAGCGGCGGCCTTCGCGGCCGGGGCGTCGGGGTATGTGCGGCACGACGAGCGGATAGAGGGCGTCGAGCGGGCGATCATGAAGGCGCGGGCCGGGGAGGCGGCGGTGGCGCCGCAGCTGCTCCAGGGGGCCTTCGGGGAGCTGCTCAATCCCGCGGCGCAGCCGGACGACGAGGCGCAGCGGTTGCTGGGGGTGCTCACACCGCGGGAGGTGGAGGTCCTGGTGCGGGTGGCCGACGGCGAGGACACACGGCTGATCGCGGCGGGCATGGGGATCGCGCCGAGCACGGCCCGGACGCATGTGCAGCGGGTGCTGATGAAGCTGGGCGTGGGGTCGCGGCTGGAGGCGGCGGCGCTGGCGGCACGGACGGGGCTGCTGGACAGGGCGGCTGTGCCCAGGGAGGGCGGGGGGCCGGAGCTGCTGTGACTCCGGCCCCGAAGCGGTGCTACTCCTTCTCCTCCGGCAGGCCCTCCGGGGGCAGCGGCGGCGGGGTGGGGCGCAGCTTCAGCCAGGCCAGGAAGAAGATGCCCAGCAGGAGCATGCCGATCCCGGTCCACAGGTTGATGTTGACGCCCTGTGCCTTGTCGATCGCCGCCTGGGAGTCGGTGATGCCGGTGATGGTGACGATGACGCCGTAGACCACGAACAGGCCGCCGATGATGCGGCGCAGGTCGAAGATGCGCGCCGCGGTCGCGGACTTGCTCTCGAGGTCGGTGACCTCCCGCTGGAGGTCTTCCTCGGTGTAGTGGTCGTGACGACGCGGCTCGGAGTGTTCGGACATGGTTTCCTCGATCCTCCCGCGTCAGAACGAGAACGGGATGTAGCAGGCGGCGGCCAGGACGACCGCGCCCCAGCCCAGCAGGGCGGGCTTGCGGTACCAGGCGTCGTCGCCGGCGGCCGGCGGCTCGGACATGCCCGGGGAGCGGGTGCCGTAGACCAGGCCCTGGAGCTCCTCGGCCGGCTTCGGCCTGGTGAACAGGGACACCGCGACCATCACGACCGCGCCGGCGACGAAGCCCGCGATGGCCGAGACGAAGTTGGCGCCCTGGTCGGACGGGATGGAGATGATGCCCTTCTTGTAGAGGACGAAGTAGTTGATCATCGCCGTGGCGGTGCCGGCGAGCAGGCCCCAGAAGCCGGACTTCACGGACGCGCGCTTCCAGAACATGCCGACGATGAAGACGACGAACATCGGCACGTTGAAGAAGGAGAACAGCGTCTGGAGGTAGCTCATGATGTTCGAGAACGAGGACGCCAGGAAGGCCGTGCCGACGGAGGCCAGGACACCGATCGCGGTGATCAGGCGGCCGAAGCGGACGTAGTAGCCGTCCTCGCGGTCGGTGACGACGTACTTGGCCCAGATGTCGTTGGTGAACACCGTGTTGAAGGACGAGACGTTGGCCGCCATGCCGGCCATGAAGGCGGCCAGCAGACCGGTGACCGCGATGCCGAGCACACCGTTGGGCAGCAGCTCCTGCATCAGGTAGGGGATGGCGTCGTTGTACTGGTAGCCCGAGGCGGGGGTGCCGAAGTGCGGGACGACGGCGGCGGCGACCAGGCCCGGGATCATCACCAGGAAGACGATGAAGATCTTCGGGTAGGCGGCGATCAGCGGGGTGCGCTGGCCGGCGGAGAGGTTCTTCGCGGACAGCGCGCGCTGCACCTCGGCGAAGTTGGTCGTCCAGTAGCCGAAGGACAGCACGAAGCCGAGGCCGAGGACGATGGTCAGCCAGTTCGCGCCGAGCGGGTTGGCGTGGCCGATGCCGGTACCGCCCCACGCGGTGGTGAAGTTCGCGCCGTGCGTGGCGGTCAGCTTGTCGGTCAGCCCGCCCCAGCCGCCGACCTTCTTCAGGCCGAGGACGGTGATCGGGATCAGGGCGGCCAGGATCACGAAGAACTGGAGCACCTCGTTGTAGATCGCCGAGGACAGGCCGCCCAGGGTGATGTAGGCGAGGACGAAGGCGCCGGCCACCACGATCGCCACCCATTGCGGCCAGCCGAGCAGCGCCTCGACGACGATCGCGAGGGCGTACAGGTTGACACCGGCGATCAGGATGGCCGCGAAGGCGAACAGGACCGAACTGAGCAGATGGGCGGCCCGGTCGAAGCGCAGCAGCAGGAACTCGGGGACCGAGCGGACCTTGCTGCCGTAGTAGAAGGGCATCATCACCAGGCCCAGGAAGACCATGGCCGGGATGGCGCCGATCCAGTACCAGTGCACGGTGTACGCGCCGTACTGGGCGCTGTTCGCCGCCATGCCCAGGATCTCGGTGGCCGCCAGGTTCGCCGAGATGAAGGCGAGACCGGTGATCCAGGCGGGCAGCGAGCGTCCGGACAGGAAGAAGTCGAGGCTGGTCTTCACCGAGCGGCGGGCCGCGAAGCCGATGCCCAGCACGACGACGAAGTAGATCGCCAGGATCGTGTAGTCGAGCCCGTTGGTCGGGAGCCGTAGCCCCGCCGCCAGATCGAGGTGGCCGTATGTGGGGGTTTGCATGAGTACTCGCTTCGTTGCGCGAACTGGTCCAGGGCGGAACCTACGCCTCCGAGTTCGTTAATTGAACACTTCTGGTGGTGTTCTTTGTTTGATTGTGATGGTCGGAGTCGTGGTCGAGTGTGGTCTGTTATGTTTGATTGTGTTGAGTGAGTGAGTGGGTGCGGACACGCCCCCAGGGGCGCCGCCCCGGGGCGCTCGAACAAGGAGTCCGGCGTGAAGAAGACCTCGACCCGGCTGGCCGACGGTCGTGAACTGATCTACTACGACCTCCGCGACGACACCGTGCGCGACGCGGTCGACCGCCGTCCGCTGGACCGCACGGTCACCACGTCCGAGGTCCGCCGGGACGCGCTGCTCGGCGACGCCATCGCCGTCGCCTCCCACCGCCAGGGGCGCACCTACCACCCGCCGGCCGACGAGTGCCCCCTGTGCCCGACCCAGGGCGACCGGCTCAGCGAGATCCCGGACTCGTCGTACGACGTCGTCGTCTTCGAGAACCGCTTCCCCTCGCTCGCCGGCGACTCCGGCCGCTGCGAGGTGGTGTGCTTCACCTCCGACCACGAGGCCTCCTTCGCCGACCTCACCGAGGAGCAGGCGCGCCTGGTGCTGGACGCCTGGACGGACCGCACGTCGGAGCTGTCGCATCTGCCCTCCGTCGAGCAGGTGTTCTGTTTCGAGAACCGGGGCGCCGAGATCGGTGTGACCCTGGGCCACCCGCACGGACAGATCTACGCCTACCCCTTCACCACCCCGCGCACCGCGCTGATGCTCCGCTCGCTCGCCGCGCACAGGGACGCGAGCGGCGGGGAGAACCTCTTCGACGCGGTCCTGGCCCGGGAACTCGCCGGTGAGCGGGTCGTCCTTGAGGGTGAACACTGGGCGGCGTTCGTGCCGTACGCGGCGCACTGGCCGTACGAGGTCCACCTGTACCCCAAGCGCCGGGTGCCGGACCTGCTCGCGCTGGACGAGGCCGCGCGCACAGAGTTCCCCCAGGTCTATCTGGAACTCTTGAGGCGCTTCGACCGTATCTTCGGCGAGGGGGAGCCTCCGACGCCCTACATCGCGGCCTGGCACCAGGCCCCGTTCGGCGCGCTGGAGGAGTTCGACGGTGTCACCCGCGACGACTTCGCGCTGCACCTCGAGCTTTTCACCATCCGCCGCACTTCCGGCAAGCTGAAGTTTCTCGCGGGTTCCGAGTCCGGCATGAGCGTGTTCATCAACGACGTGCCGCCGGAGCGCGCGGCCGAGCGACTGCGAGAGGTAGCGACTTCATGAAGTACCTGGTGACGGGTGGCGCGGGTTACGTCGGCAGTGTCGTGGCCCAGCACCTGCTGGAGGCCGGCCACGAGGTCACCGTCCTCGACAACCTCTCCACCGGATTCCGCGAGGGCGTGCCCGCCGGCGCGGCCTTCGTCGAGGGCGACATCCGCGACGCCGCCAAGTGGCTCGACCCGTCCTACGACGGCGTGCTGCACTTCGCCGCCTGCTCGCAGGTCGGCGAGTCGGTGGTGAAGCCGGAGAAGTACTGGGACAACAACGTGGCCGGCTCGCTCGCCCTGCTCGGCGCCATGCGCGAGGCGGGCGTACGCCGGCTGGTGTTCTCCTCCACGGCCGCCACCTACGGCCAGCCGGAGCAGGTCCCGATCGTGGAGAGCGCCGCCACGCGGCCGACCAACCCCTACGGCGCCAGCAAGCTCGCCGTCGACCACATGATCACCAGTGAGGCGCACGCCCACGGCCTGGCGGCGGTCTCCCTGCGCTACTTCAACGTCGCGGGCGCCTACGGCGTCCACGGCGAGCGGCACGACCCCGAGTCGCACCTGATCCCGCTGGTGCTCCAGGTCGCCCAGGGCCGCCGCGACGCGATCTCGGTCTACGGCGACGACTACCCGACCCCCGACGGCACCTGCATCCGCGACTACATCCACGTCGCGGACCTGGCCGAGGCCCACCTGCTGGCCGTACAGGCCGCCACCCCGGGCGAGCACCTCATCTGCAACCTCGGCAACGGCAACGGCTTCTCCGTCCGCGAGGTCGTCGAGACCGTCCGCCAGGTCACCGGCCACCCCATCCCGGAGGTGATCGCCCCGCGCCGCGGCGGCGACCCCGCGGTCCTGGTCGCCTCGGCGGACACGGCCCGCGAGAAGCTGGGCTGGAACCCGTCCCGCACGGATCTCGCGGACATCGTCGCGGACGCCTGGCAGTTCGCGCAGCACATCGCAAGGGAGCAGTAGTGGGGGCACAACAGGTCGCGGAGCGCTTCGCCGAGCTGTACGGCGCCGAGCCGGAGGGCGTCTGGGCGGCGCCCGGCCGGGTCAACCTGATCGGCGAGCACACCGACTACAACGACGGCTTCGTCATGCCGTTCGCCCTGCCGCACCGGGCGACCGCGGCCGTCTCCCGGCGCAGTGACGGCCGGCTGCGCCTGCACTCGGCGGACATCGAGGGCGGCCCGGTCGAGCTGCGCCTGGACGACCTCGCGCCGCAGCGCACCGAGGGCTGGACGGCCTACCCCGCGGGCGTGGCCTGGGCGCTGCGCGAGGCGGGCCACCCGGTGACCGGCGCGGACATCCACCTGTCCTCCACGGTCCCCACCGGCGGGGGCCTGTCCTCCTCGGCGGCCCTGGAGGTCGTCGTCGCCCTGGCGCTGAACGACCTGTACGGCCTCGGCCTGGAGCGCTGGCAGCTGGCCCGGGTCTGCCAGCGCGCCGAGAACGTCTACGTCGGCGCGCCGACCGGCATCATGGACCAGACGGCGTCCGCCTGCTGCGAGGAGGGCCACGCGCTCTTCCTCGACACCCGCGACCTCTCCCAGCAGCAGATCCCCTTCGACCTCGCGGCCGAGGGCCTGCGCCTGCTGGTGGTCGACACCCGGGTCACGCACGCCCACAGCGGCGGCGAGTACGGCAAGCGCCGCGCCGGCTGCGAGAAGGGCGCCGCCCTGCTCGGCGTCGACGCCCTCCGGGACATCCCCTACGGCGAACTCGACGCGGCCCTCGCCCGGTTGGGCGACGAGGAGGAGGTCGTCCGGCTGGTCCGGCACGTGGTGACCGAGGACCAGCGGGTGGAGCGGGCCGTGGCGCTGCTCCGCTCCGGCGAGATCCGCGCGATCGGCCCCGTCCTCACCGAGGGCCACGCCTCGCTGCGCGACGACTTCCGCGTCTCCTGCCCCGAGCTGGACCTGGTCGTCGACACGGCCCTGGCGAACGGCGCCCTCGGCGCCCGGATGACCGGCGGCGGCTTCGGCGGCTCGGCGATCGTCCTCGCGGAGACGGCCGACGTGGAGACGCTCACCAAGGCGGTCGAGGACGCCTTCGCGGCGAACGGCCACACCGCCCCGCGCGTCTTCGAGGCGGTGCCGTCGCCGGGGGCGCTCCGGCTGAGCTGAGCCGGAGGCCCGGCTAGCCGGTCAGCCGTTTGGTCAGGGTGTACTCCGTGATCCCCGGCGGGTAGTCGGGGATCACGCCGACCACCTCGTAGCCCTGCTTGCGGTAGAAGTCCGGGGCCTGGAAGTCCCACGTTTCCAGCCGGGCACCGGTGCAGCCGCGGCCGGCGGCGACGCGCTCCGCCTCGGTGAGCAGGCGCGAGCCCAGGCCCGCGCCCCGGTGACGGGCGTCCACCCACAGGTAGGTGATGTGCAGCCAGGTCGTCCAGGTATGGCCGACCAGGCCGCCCGCCAGATCACCGGAGGCGTCCAGGGCCCACACGTGCACCGGTACCTCCCGCTCGCCCGGGGTGCCCCGCAGTGCGCGCAGGACCGGCGAGGCCGCGGTGTTGGTGTCGCGGAGGCGGGAGCGGAGCAGATCGCGCCGTTCCTTGTCGACTTCTGCCTCAATACGAAACATGCGGCTCACCCTAAACGCGCTGTTCGGCCAGTTCCGCAAACCGCCTTCCCCTGTCGGCGCCCAGCCGTACTCTGAGGAGCGGTGCCGGTGGGGGCCGGTGCCGATCAGGGGGCGAGACGGCCGGGTACGAAGCCCGTGGTGGGGGTAGCTCTCTCTGCACGTACCAGTGGGGGTTTTGTGGTTCGTATCCGAGTCCTGGTCGTGGACGACCACCGCATCTTCGCCGAGTCGCTGGCCGCCGCACTGGCCGCCGAGCCCGACGTCGAGGTCTCGGCCGCCGGCAGCGGCCCCGCCGCGCTGCGGTGTCTGGAGCGTGCGGCCGCCGAGGGCCGCCGCTTCGACGTCCTCCTCGTCGACGCCGACCTCGGCGGCCGGCTGCCGCCCGGCGCCCGCCCGGCCGTGCCGGTGCGGGCGGGCAACGAGGAGGGACTGGTCGACGGCATCTCGCTGGTCGCCGGGGTGCGTTCGGCGCAGCCGGCCGTGCGGACCGTCGTCCTCGCCGAGAAGGACGATCCCCGGCGGGCGGCGCTCGCCCTCCAGGCCGGCGCCTCCGGCTGGGTGGCCAAGGACTGCTCGCTGTCCCGGCTGCTGGCGGTGATCCGGGGCGTGCTGCGGGACGAGACCCATCTGCCGCCGGCCCTGCTCACCGGGGTGCTCCGGGAGCTGACCGCGGCCCGCAGGCACCGCACCGAGAGCGAGCGGCTGGTGGAGTCCCTCACCCCGAGGGAGCGCGAGGTGCTGCGCTGCATGGTCGCGGGCCTGGGCCGCAAGGCCGTAGCCGAGCGGCTCTACCTCTCCCCGCACACCGTGCGCACCCATATGCAGAACGTCCTCGGCAAGCTGGGCGTCCACTCCACCCTGGCCGCCGTGGCGCTGGCCCGGCGGGCCGGGGTCGGGCCGGCGGACCTAGCCGGGGATGTTGTCGAACGGGGCGGTCAGCTGGCGTAGCAGGCCGGCCAGTTCCGCACGCTGGGCCCGGGACAGCTCGCCCAGGATCGCCCGCTCCTGCTCCAGCAGGCCCGCGAGCGCCTGGTCGGCGCGGTCCCGGCCGGTGTCGGTCAGCCGCACCAGCACGCCCCGCCGGTCACTCGGGTCCGGCAACCGCTCCACCAGGCCCTTCTTGGCCAGCCGGTCGATCCGGTTGGTCATCGTGCCCGAGGTGACCAGGGTCTGCGTCAGCAGCTGTCCGGGGGAGAGCTGGTACGGCGTGCCCGCGCGCCGCAGCGCGGTCAGCACATCGAACTCCCAGGGCTCCAGCTGGTGCTCGGCGAACGCCAGCCGGCGCGCACGGTCCAGGTGCCGGGCGAGCCGACTCACCCGGCTGAGCACTTCCAGCGGCTCCACGTCGAGGTCCGGACGCTCCCGGCGCCACGCTGCGACCAGCCGATCGACCTCGTCCTCCATGGAGATCAGTGTAGTGGTTGTGTCGACGTGAAGTCTCTTGATGTCGAGTCTCTTGACATCGAGATAGCGGGGTGGGGACAGTGGTGCCATGACCAACCCCGCCTGGGACCCCGCCCAGTACCTCCACCACGCCGGCCACCGCGCCCGCCCCTTCGCCGACCTGCTCGCCCGGGTGCCCGAACCGCCCTCGACCGGCCGGCCCCGGATCGCCGACCTCGGCTGCGGCCCCGGCAACGCCACCGCCCTGCTCGCCGAACGCTGGCCCACCGCCCACATCACCGGCTACGACAACTCGCCCGAGATGCTCGACCGCGCCCACACCGAACAGGCCGGGCCCACGCCCGGCGGAGGACGGCTGGAGTTCACCCACGCCGACGCCCGCACCTGGACGCCCACCGAGCCGTACGACGTGATCATCAGCAACGCCACGCTCCACTGGGTGCCGGGCCACGCCGACCGCTTCGCCGACTGGACCGCCGCCCTGCGCCCCGGCGGCACCTTCGCCTTCCAGATCCCCGACAACATCGACGCGCCCCTGCACGCCCTGATGCGCGACCTCGCCGCCACCCCCCGCTGGAAGGCCCGGCTCGGCGATGTCCTGCGCGCCACCGACTCCGTCCACAGCCCCGGCGCCTATCTGGACCGCCTCGCCCGCCTCGGCTGCGCCACCGACGTGTGGCAGACGACGTACTTCCACGTCCTGAAGGGCGAGGACCCGGTCCTGGACTGGGTGCGGGGCACCGGGCTACGGCCCGCGCTGACCGTGCTCGCCGACGACCCCGAGGCCCGGGACGCGTTCGTCACCGAGTACCGCGACCTGCTCCGCCAGGCGTACCCCCGTGCCCCCTACGGCACGGTCCTGCCCTTCCGCCGGCTCTTCGCCGTCGCCGTCAAGGAGGTCTGACCGTGCTCGCCGCCATCGACCACGTCCAGCTGGCCGCCCCGCCCGGCGCGGAGGACGCCCTGCGCGCGTACTACGTGGACGCCCTCGGCATGACCGAGATCCCCAAGCCGCCGGTCCTGGCCGCCCGCGGCGGCTGCTGGTTCCAGGCCGGGACCGTCCAGCTCCACCTGGGCATCGAGAAGGACTTCCGCCCGGCGAAGAAGGCCCACCCCGGGCTCAGGGTCACCGACATCCAGGCGTACGCCGCCCGGATCACCGCCCACGGCGCCCCGGTCACCTGGGACGACGACCTGCCCGGCCATCTGCGCTTCTCCTCCGAGGACCCCGTCGGCAACCGGCTGGAATTCCTCCAGCCCCGCTAGGGCCGCTGTTACGCCTTGCGGTGACCTATCAGCCGGGGCTTCTGCTCCAGGCCGTCCAGGCCGTGCCAGGCCAGGTTCACCAGGTGCGCCGCCACCTCCGCCTTCCTCGGGCGGCGCACGTCCAGCCACCACTGGCCGGTCAGCGCGACCATGCCGACCAGCGCCTGGGCATACAGGGGGGCCAGCTTCGGATCGAAGCCGCGGGACTTGAACTCGCGACCCAGGATGTCCTCCACCTGCGTCGCGATGTCCGAGATCAGCGAGGCGAAGGACCCCGTCGACTGCGGGATCGGCGAGTCACGGACCAGGATCCGGAAGCCGTCCGTGTACTCCTCGATGTAGTCCAGCAGCGCGAACGCCGCCTGCTCGCACAGCTCCCGGGGATGCCCGGCCGTGAGCGAGCCGGTGACCATGTCCAGCAGCCGCCGCATCTCCCGGTCCACGACCACCGCGTACAGCCCCTCCTTGCCGCCGAAGTGCTCGTACACCACCGGCTTGGACACCCCGGCCTTCGCCGCGATCTCCTCCACCGAGGTGCCCTCGAACCCCTTCGCCGCGAAGAGCGTGCGACCGATCTCCAGCAGCTGCTGGCGGCGCTCGGCACCGGTCATACGGGTCCGGCGGGTCCGCCGTTGCTTGTCACTGCCGGAAGTGCTGCTCGAATCGGTCGCCACGGCGTCAATCATGCCGCCTTCGCGGTCTCCCTCCGCCGCCGGGCGCCGCCTTCCCCGGTGTTCCGGCGCGAATCGATACGCGAGCGTGACGGCCAGCGCACGTCGTACGCCCAGCCGAGCAGCTCGAACCAGCGGATGAACCGCGCCGAGGAGTCGATCTGGCCGCGCATCACACCGTGCCGCGCGGAGGTCGGGTCGGCGTGGTGCAGGTTGTGCCAGGACTCGCCGCAGGACAGCACCGCCAGCCACCACACGTTGCCCGAACGGTCCCGCGACCTGAACGGCCGCTTGCCCACCGCGTGGCAGATCGAGTTGATCGACCACGTCACATGGTGCAACAGCGCCACTCGTACGAGTGAACCCCAGAAGAACGCGGTGAACGCGCCCCACCAGGACATCGTCACCAGACCACCGATCAGCGGCGGCAGCAGCAGCGACACCGCGGTCCACAGCACGAACAGGCGGGAAACCGCCCGCATCGCCGGGTCCTTGACCAGATCCGGGGCGTACTTCTCCTGCGGCGTCTGCTCCTCGTCGAACATCCAGCCGACATGGGCCCACCACAGGCCCTTGAGCAGCGCCGGAACCGTCTCGCCGTACCGCCACGGCGAGTGCGGGTCACCCTCCGCGTCGGAGAACTTGTGGTGCCTGCGGTGGTCGGCCACCCAGCGCACCAGCGGTCCCTCCACCGCCAGCGACCCCATGACCGCCAGCGCGATCCGCAGCGGCCGCTTCGCCTTGAACGAACCATGGGTGAAGTACCGGTGGAAACCGATCGTGATGCCGTGGCACCCGAGGAAGTAGAAGAACACCAGCAGGCCCACATCGAGCCAGCTCACCCCCCAGCCCCACGCCAGCGGCACGGCCGCCACCAGTGCCAGGAACGGCACGGTGATGAACAGGAGCAGCGTGATCTGCTCGATCGAACGCTTCTGCTCGCCGCCCAGCGTGGCGGAGGGGGAAAGAGTGTCGTTGGCCGTACGGGCTTCGTCGATCACATCGGAACGTGATGTCATGCGGTCCCCTGGGGGGTCGAGGATTCGGGCCGGAGATGCCGGGCAGCCGGAGCCGTGCGGGACTCGAAGGCACTTCCCTACGGTTCCGTAACCTACGGCGACGTAAGTATGGCAGCGTGTCACCCGGCGGCAAGAGCCCCACGGGCCAGCGCGTCCGCCTCGACACCTATCCTTGGAGACGGTCGGACAGCGCGGTCCGCTGAAGTTTCCTTCCCGGACGCTCCGGCCCGTATGCGGCACCCGCCGCGTGGCAGACGCCGGGTTCCCTCCCAGACGAGCTTCAACACTGCAAGGAGCCGCACCTGTGAGCAGTGCCGACGACCAGACCACCACGACCGGCAGCGAGCTGCGCGCCGACATCCGCCGACTGGGTGATCTCCTGGGCGAGACGCTCGTACGGCAGGAGGGCCCCGAGCTCCTGGAACTGGTCGAGAAGGTCCGCCGCCTCACCCGCGAGGACGGCGAGGCCGCCGCCGAGCTGCTGCGCGGCACCGAACTGGAGACCGCGGCCAAGCTGGTCCGCGCCTTCTCCACCTACTTCCACCTGGCGAACATCACCGAGCAGGTACACCGCGGCCGCGAACTGCGCGCCCGGCGCGCCGCCGAGGGCGGCCTGCTCTCCCGCACCGCCGACCGGCTCAAGGACGCCGACCCCGAGCACCTGCGGCAGACCGTCCAGAACCTCAACGTCCGCCCGGTCTTCACCGCCCACCCCACCGAGGCCGCACGCCGGTCGGTACTCAACAAGCTCCGGCGCATCGCCGCGCTCCTGGACACCCCCGTCCTCGACACCGACCGCCGCCGCCACGACGTCCGCCTCGCCGAGAACATCGACCTGGTCTGGCAGACCGACGAACTGCGCGTCGTCCGCCCGGAACCCGCCGACGAGGCCCGCAACGCCATCTACTACCTGGACGAACTGCACGCCGACGCCGTCGGCGACGTCCTGGAGGACCTCACCGCCGAGCTGGAACGGGTCGGGGTCAAGCTCCCCGACGACACCCGCCCGCTCACCTTCGGCACCTGGATCGGCGGCGACCGCGACGGCAACCCCAACGTCACCCCCCAGGTCACCTGGGACGTCCTCATCCTCCAGCACGAACACGGCATCAACGACGCCCTGGAGATGATCGACGAGCTGCGCGGCCTGCTCTCCAACTCCATCCGCTACGCGGGCGCCACCGACGAACTGCTCCAGTCCCTCGAACGCGACCTCGAACAGCTCCCCGAGATCAGCCCCCGCTACAAGCGCCTCAACGCCGAGGAGCCCTACCGGCTCAAGGCCACCTGCATCCGGCAGAAGCTGGAGAACACCAAGCAGCGCCTCGCCAAGGGCACCCCGCACGAGCCCGGCCGCGACTACCTCGGCACCGGCGAACTCCTCCAGGACCTGCGGATCATCCAGACCTCCCTGCGCGAGCACCGCGGCACCCTGTTCGCCGACGGCCGCCTCGGCCGCACCATCCGCACCCTCGCCGCCTTCGGCCTCCAGCTCGCCACCATGGACGTCCGCGAACACGCCGACGCCCACCACCACGCCCTCGGCCAGCTCTTCGACCGCCTCGGCGAGGAGTCCTGGCGCTACGCCGACATGCCCCGCGAGTACCGGGCCAAGCTCCTCGCCAAGGAACTCCGCTCCCGCCGCCCGCTCGCCTCCACCCCGGCCCCCGTCGACGCCGCCGGCGCCAAGACCCTCGGCGTCTTCCAGACCGTCAAGAAGGCCCTGGAGGTCTTCGGCCCCGAGGTCATCGAGTCGTACATCATCTCCATGTGCCAGGGCGCCGACGACGTCTTCGCCGCCGCCGTCCTCGCCCGCGAGGCCGGACTGATCGACCTGCACGCCGGCTGGGCGAAGATCGGCATCGTCCCGCTCCTGGAGACCACCGACGAGCTGAAGGCCGCCGACACCATCCTCGAGGACATGCTCTCCGACCCGTCCTACCGGCGCCTGGTCGCGCTGCGCGGCGACGTCCAGGAGGTCATGCTCGGCTACTCCGACTCCTCGAAGTTCGGCGGCATCACCACCAGCCAGTGGGAGATCCACCGCGCCCAGCGCCGACTGCGCGACGTCGCCCACCGCTACGGCGTACGACTGCGCCTCTTCCACGGCCGCGGCGGCACCGTCGGCCGCGGCGGCGGCCCCTCCCACGACGCGATCCTCGCCCAGCCCTGGGGCACCCTGGAAGGCGAGATCAAGGTCACCGAACAGGGCGAGGTCATCTCCGACAAGTACCTCATCCCCTCCCTCGCCCGGGAGAACCTCGAACTGACCGTCGCGGCCACCCTCCAGGCCTCCGCCCTGCACACCGCGCCCCGCCAGTCCGACGAGGCCCTCGCCCGCTGGGACGCCGCCATGGATGTCGTCTCCGACGCCGCCCACGCCGCCTACCGCCGCCTGGTCGAGGACCCCGACCTGCCGACCTACTTCCTCGCCTCCACCCCGGTCGACCAGCTCGCCGACCTGCACCTCGGCTCACGGCCCTCCCGCCGCCCCGGCTCCGGCGTCTCCCTCGACGGACTGCGCGCCATCCCGTGGGTGTTCGGCTGGACCCAGTCCCGGCAGATCGTCCCCGGCTGGTTCGGCGTCGGCTCCGGCCTCAAGGCCCTGCGCGAGGCCGGCCTGGACACCGTGCTCGACGAGATGCACCAGCAGTGGCACTTCTTCCGCAACTTCATCTCCAACGTCGAGATGACCCTCGCCAAGACCGACCTGCGCATCGCCCAGCACTACGTCGACACCCTCGTCCCCGACGAGCTCAAGCACGTCTTCGACACCATCAAGGCCGAACACGAACTGACCGTCCGCGAGGTCCTGCGCGTCACCGGCGAGAACGAACTCCTCGACGCCCAGCCCGTCCTCAAGCAGACCTTCGCCATCCGCGACGCCTACCTGGACCCCATCTCCTACCTCCAGGTCGCCCTGCTCAAGCGGCAGCGCGAAGCCACGGAGGCCGGCGTCAGCCCCGACCCGCTGCTCTCCCGCGCCCTCCTCCTCACCGTGAACGGCGTCGCGGCGGGCCTGCGCAACACCGGCTGATCACCGGACCCCACACAGCAGAAAAGGGTGCCCCCGAGGTCGTACGACCTCGGGGGCACCCTCTTCTGCCGTGTGGGGCTCACCCACCCGTCTGCACCGCGAGAAAGGCCGCCGTCAGCAACGCCACGCCCGACAGGCCCAGCGCCCACGCCGACCGCCGCAGCCGCATCCCGCCGCCCACCACCACCGACGCCAGCAGCAACGCCCCGGCCAGCGGCAGCCACGCGTACAGCACCCCCGCCGGACCCGACCGCACCGCGTCCCCCGTGCCGGGCTTCAACACCACGTCGTACGTCCGCCCCTCGCGCACCGCGACCGACTCCGCCAGCTCCACCCGCGCGCGGGCCCGCGCCCCCGCCGAGACCGGCCGGAACGGGCCACTGCACGAACCGCCCGCGCAGGACGTCACCCGCACCGTGCCCTGCTCCCGGCCCTTGGTCAGCATCACGTGCTGCGCGGTGCCCCAGGAACCCCACACCCCGGCGAACAGGATCACAGCGGCGACCAGACCCGCCGCCGCGACCCGGCCGAACCGCAACGCGGCGACGGACCCCTGACGGGCGGAGCCCCTACGGGCAGTGCTGGCTGTGGCAGGCATGGCCGGGATCATTGGCCATACCCGTACGGGCGGTCAACCTCGCTGTCCGCCGTAGAAGCACATGTCAGGAGTTGTACGGCCCGATGGCTCAGGAGTCGTACGGGCCGACGGCTCAGGAGTCGTACGGGCCGACGGCTCAGGAGTCGTACGGGCCGACGGCTCAGGAGTTGTACGCGCTCTGCGCCCGCTCCAGGCCCTCGGTCACCAGACACTCCACCGCGTCCGCCGCCCGGTCCACGAAGTAGTCCAGCTCCTTGCGCTCCGCCGACCCGAAATCCTTCAGCACGAAGTCCGCCACCTGCATCCGCCCCGGCGGCCGCCCGATCCCGAACCGCACCCGGTGATAGTCCGCGCCCATCGCCTTCGTCATCGACTTCAGACCGTTGTGCCCGTTGTCGCCACCGCCCAGCTTCAGCCGCAGCGTGCCGTAGTCGATGTCCAGCTCGTCATGGACCGCGACGATGTTCGCCACCGGCACCTTGTAGAAGTCCTTCAGCGCGTTCACCGGACCGCCGGACAGGTTCATGTACGACATCGGCTTGGCCAGGATCACCCGGCGGTTCGCCGGACCCGCCGGACCGATCCGCCCCTCCAGCACCTGCGCCTGCGCCTTGCCGGCCCGCTTGAACTTCCCGCCGATCCGTTCGGCGAGCAGGTCCACCACCATGAAACCGACGTTGTGCCGGTTCATGGCGTACTCCGGCCCGGGATTCCCGAGCCCGACGATCAGCCAGGGGGCACTGGCGGGGGTGGTCACGTCCATCTCTCCTCACGCAAGGCAACAGCCGCTGCTCCCCAAGGGAAGCAGCGGCTGGAACGAACAGCTACCGCTGTGGGCAGACTGCCGGAACTCAGGCCTCGGCGGCCTCTTCGCCCTCGGCGGCCTCACCCTCGGTCTCCTCGGCCTGCGCCTGGAGCACCTGGAGCACGACGGCGTCGGCGTCCACGGCCAGCGTCACACCGTTCGGCAGGGTGATGTCCTTGGCGTGCACCGAGGCACCGGCCGCCAGGCCCTCGACGGAGACCGTGACGGCCTCGGGGATGTGCGTGGCCTCGGCCTCGACCGGCAGCGCGGCCAGGACGTGCTCCAGCAGGTTGCCACCCGGGGCCAGCTCGCCCTCGGTGTGCACCGGGATCTCGACCGTGACCTTCTCGCCACGCTTGACCAGCAGCAGGTCGACGTGCTCCAGGAAGCCCTTCAGCGGGTCGCGCTGCACGGCCTTCGGGATCGCCAGCTCGTTGGTCTTGCCGTCGATGTCCAGGGAGATCAGGACGTTCGGCGTACGCAGCGCCAGCAGCAGGTCGTGGCCCGGGAGGGTCAGGTGCAGCGGGTCGGAGCCGTGACCGTAGAGAACGACCGGAACCTTGTTGTCACGGCGGATGCGACGGGCGGCACCCTTGCCGAACTCGGTACGGGTCTCGGCGGCGAGCTTCACCTCGGACATATGGATCACTCCTCGTAGAAAATCGGAACGGACGTGGTCACCCGGCCACGAACGGCCTGCTACGAAGAGCGCGTCGATAACGGACCGCCGTACCTTCCGCCGAAACGGAGTACGGCCTCCCTCGCCGAGCAACTGGAGCAGTCTACTCGGAGGGGGAGGCCGCATTCAAAAGGATCTCCAGCTACCTCGCGGAGCGGGGTCGGAGCCGGGTTCCGCAGCGGGGTTGCAGAAACCTCACTGCTCGTCGAAGAGGCTGGTCACCGAACCATCCTCGAACACCTCACGCACCGCACTCGCGATCGTCGGAGCGATCGACAACACCGTGATCTTGTCCAGGTCACGACCCAGCTCCGCCGGCGTCGGCAGCGTGTTCGTGAACACGAACTCGCTCACCCGCGAGTTCTTCAGCCGGTCCGCCGCCGGACCCGACAGCACACCGTGCGTCGCCGTCACGATGACGTCCTCCGCACCATGCGCGAACAGCGCGTCCGCCGCCGCACAGATCGTGCCACCCGTGTCGATCATGTCGTCCACCAGCACACAGACACGACCCTTGACCTCACCCACGACCTCGTGGACCGTCACCTGGTTCGCCACGTCCTTGTCCCGGCGCTTGTGCACGATCGCCAGCGGCGCACCCAGCCGGTCGCACCAGCGGTCCGCCACCCGCACCCGGCCCGCGTCCGGAGACACCACCGTCAGCTTGTCCCGGTCCACCTTCCGGCCCACATAGTCGGCCAGCAGCGGCAGCGCGAACAGATGATCCACCGGACCGTCGAAGAAGCCCTGGATCTGATCCGTGTGCAGATCCACCGTCAGGATGCGGTCCGCACCCGCCGTCTTCATCAGATCCGCGATCAGCCGCGCCGAGATCGGCTCACGACCACGGTGCTTCTTGTCCTGCCGCGCATACCCGTAGAACGGCACGATCACCGTGATGGAGCGCGCCGACGCACGCTTCAGCGCGTCGATCATGATCAACTGCTCCATGATCCACTTGTTGATCGGAGCCGTGTGGCTCTGGATCAGGAAACAGTCCGCACCACGCGCCGACTCCTGATAGCGGACATAGATCTCGCCGTTCGCGAAGTCGAAGGCCTTCGTCGGGACAACCCCGACACCCAACTGCTGGGCGACCTCCTCGGCAAGCTCGGGGTGGGCGCGGCCGGAGAAGAACATCATCTTCTTCTCGCCGGTCGTCTTGATCCCGGTCACAGCACAGTCTCCTCAGAGGTTGTCTCAGCCAGCCGGCGCCGTCTACGACCTCCCGTCTGGGCAAGAGAGGCCGAAACCAGCTGGTAGGGGTGCGGGTGCACGTGTGCGGATGTGCACTTATCACGGTACGCCGTGTTTGGCGCACACGATTCCGGTCAGTCCTCGCTCACGCCCTCCCGGGACGCCGCCTCGGCCGCCTTCGCCGCCGCGCTCCCCGGCCGCTTACGAGCCACCCAGCCCTCGATATTCCGCTGCTGACCACGGGCCACGGCCAGCGAACCGGGCGGCACATCCTTCGTGATCACGGACCCGGCAGCGGTATAAGCACCGTCCCCGACCGTGACAGGAGCCACAAACATGTTGTCCGAACCAGTCCGGCAATGCGACCCCACCGTCGTGTGGTGCTTGTCCTGACCGTCGTAGTTCACAAACACACTCGCCGCGCCGATGTTCGTGTACTCACCGATCGTCGCGTCCCCCACATACGACAGATGAGGCACCTTCGTGCCCTCACCGATCGACGCGTTCTTCGTCTCCACGTACGTACCGATCTTGCCCTTGGCGCCGAGCCGCGTCCCCGGCCGCAGATACGCGTACGGCCCCACCGACGCCCCCGCACCCACCACGGCCCCCTCGGACACCGTGTTGTCCACCCGGGCCCCGGCACCCACCCGCGTGTCCCGCAGCCGGCAGTTCGGACCCACCTCCGCGCCCTCACCCAGATGCGTCGACCCGGTCAACTGCGTCCCCGGATGCACCACCGCATCCCGCTCGAACGTCACCGACACATCCACCCACGTCGTCGCCGGATCCACCACGGTCACCCCGTCCAGCATCGCCCGCTCCAACAACCGGTCGTTCAGAATCCGGCGGGCCTCCGCCAGCTGCACCCGGTTGTTGATCCCCGCGATCTCCCGGTGATCCGCGGCCGGCGAAGCACCCACCCGGTGCCCCGCCTCCCGCAGAATCCCGAGCACGTCCGTGAGGTACTCCTCACCCTGGCTGTTGTCCGTCCGCACCCGCTTCAGCGCATCCGCCAGCAACTGCCCGTCGAACGCGAACACCCCGCTGTTGATCTCCCGGATCGCCCGCTGCTCCGCGCTCGCGTCCTTGTGCTCCACGATCGCCGTGACGGCACCCGAGACCTCGTCCCGCACGATCCGGCCGTACCCGGTCGCATCCGGCATCTCGGCGGTCAGCACGGTCACGGCGTTGCCGTCCGCACGGTGCGTCTCGGCGAGCCGCGCCAGCGTCTCGCCGGTGAGCAGCGGAGTGTCCCCGCACACCACCACGACCGTCCCGTCCACGGCCCCGCCCAGCTCCTCCAGGCCCATCCGTACGGCGTGCCCGGTGCCCTTCTGCTCCGCCTGCACGGCGGTACGGACCTCGGGGTCGATCTCGGCGAGGTGTGCGGCGACCTGCTCACGGGCGTGCCCCACCACGACGACCAGCTGCTCCGGGGTCAACTCCCGGGCGGCGGCCAGCACATGGCCGACCAGCGAACGGCCGCAGATCTGGTGCAGGACCTTGGGTGTGGCCGACTTCATACGGGTGCCCTCACCCGCTGCGAGAACGACGACGGCTGCCGGGCGAATGGCGCTCACGGGGTTGCCCTTCGGCTCTGAATGGGTGTGGGTGACAGCCGCAGGATACCGGGGCGTTTGGTGGGGGACATGAGAGCGGGCCCTGCCGGGGGGTGGTGCCGGTCAGGACCCGAACTTCGGTTGTGTGTGTTGTGGGCTCCCGGAGAAGGATTCGAACCCTCATTCAACGGACCAAAACCGTTTGTCCTGCCCTTAGACGATCCGGGATAATTGGCGCGCTATGTCCGATTCGATTGATCGGCTTCGCGCACGGCCTCCACTATGCCGTACCAGGAGCCTTCGATGCGACGGTACAAGTCGGCACCTTGCAGGACTTTGATCACCAGGCACCCCCGATAGGCGTCGCCGGTGTTCTTGCGCACCGTCTTGGGGTTGTGCTTCTTGAGGGTTGTCTTGTTGAAGGCGGAGGCGTCGGCCCCGACGAGGTCCGCCCAGTACCGCTCGGCGCCCGAGACGTCCGCATTCTCGTGGATCATCACCGTGTACCGCAGCCGCTCCGCCTCCACGCCGAGCAGGCGCAGCCAGGTGAGGAAGATCATGATCATGCCGGGGTCGCTGTTGACGAAGGCGACGTTCTCACGGCGGTCGTAGGGCTTGTCCTTGCCGCCCTCCGCCCAGTACAGGCCCACGCCGAGCAGGAACAGCTCCCGGGGTGAGAGGTCGCCGATCGCCTGCTTGGCTTCTTCCTTGACGCGCCTGCGCTCCTCCTCCCGGATGCGCAGCCTCTCCTCCCAGCCCTTCCTGGCGATGGCCGCCGATTCCTCCGGGGTGCGTTTACGCTCCGGCCTCGGCAGATCCCGTACCCACAGCGAGACCGAGCTTCGGGAGCAGCCCAGTTCCGCTTCGATCCGGTCGTACGTCCAGCCCTGGAGTCGCAGTTCCCGGGCGCGCTCCCGGAGGTCGTCCTTGGCCCTGGGGCGTTTGGTCCACTCCGGTGGGGGCTCGCCCTTGACCAGTTGGTTGAGGATGTCGTTGTTGTAGATCTTCAGCTCGTCCCGGATCTGCCGGAGGCTGTGGCCGGCCCGGCGCAGGGCGATCGCCTGGTTCCGGAGGCCTTCGAGGTCTGCGTACTTGCCGCTTGTCATACGCATACCGTCCGGGCGGAATGTGGTGTTCCGGGGTCGAACAGGAAAGGTTCACCTGTTCGAGGGATTTGGGGCTGTTTCGAGCGCACCCGGTTACGGAGTGTGGTGAGCTGGGGCCGGGGAAAGTCACCGGAAAAGGGGTGGCACTCGCCCGTAGGCTGGAGCTATGACCACGACGGGGGAAGACCATGCCAGGGCTCTGACCGGCCCCTGGTGGTGGGCGAGGTGGCGCAGCGCACTGCTCGACGGGAGCCTGGCGCTGGTGTCCGCCGTGGAGTGCGGTGCGGAGGGGGTTCCGTTCGCCCGGGACGCGGGGATTCCCGTGTGGCTGGGCGTGCTGTTCGGGTTGGTCGCGGGTTCGGTGCTGCTGGTGCGGCGGAGGTGGCCGGTCGCTGTCGTGCTGGTGGCGATCGCGATCACGCCGGCCGAGATGGGCTTCCTGCTGGGCATTGTCGGTCTGTACACGCTGGCCGCGTGCGAGCTGCCGCGGCGGATCATCGGGGCGTTGGCCGGGATGTCTCTGGTGGGCACGGCCGTGGTGACGTTCGTGCGGGTGCGGCAGGACATGGCGCGGGGCGATCTCACGCTGGGTGACTGGTTCGTGTCCTTCGCGGCGGTGGCGACGGCGCTGGGGCTGACGGCGCCGCCGGTGTTGTTGGGGCTGTATGTGGGGGCGCGGCGGCGGTTGATGGA
This sequence comes from Streptomyces sp. NPDC031418, assembly GCF_055581605.1. Lineage (NCBI taxonomy): Bacteria > Bacillati > Actinomycetota > Actinomycetes > Kitasatosporales > Streptomycetaceae > Streptomyces > Streptomyces sp. NPDC031418. The sequence goes on along the minus strand of NZ_JBVIJC010000019.1, from coordinate 120,309 downwards.
GAGCTTGCGGGAGCGGGCGGATTCGCTGGAGCGGGAGCTTCAGTTGCTCGCGGAGCGGGCGGAGGAGCGGGCGGAGTGGGCGCGTAACGAGGAGCGGACGCGGATCGCGCGGGAGATGCATGACGTGGTCGCGCATCGGGTGAGCCTGATGGTGGTGCATGCGGCGGCGTTGCAGGCGGTGGCGCGGAAGGATCCGGAGAAGGCGGTGAAGAACGCGGCGCTGGTGGGGGACATGGGGCGGCAGGCGTTGACCGAGTTGCGGGAGATGCTCGGGGTGCTGCGGGCGGGGGAGGACGTGGTCCCGCGTGCTGCGGCGAGGGTGCCGTTGGCGGCGGTGGGTGAGGCGGCTGCGGCGGCGGCGACGCGGGCGGCCGGGGACGGGGAGGTTTCTCCGGGTTCGGGGGACGGGCCGTGTCTGTCGGAGCTGGCGGAGTTGGTGGGGCAGTCGGCGGCTGCGGGGATGGTGGTGGATCTGTCGGTGGAGGGGGAGGTGCGGTCGTATGCGGCGGAGGTGGAGCAGACGGCGTACCGGGTGGTGCAGGAGGCGTTGACGAACGTGCACAAGCATGCGGCGGGGGCGCGGACGCGGGTGCGGTTGGCGCATCGGGTGTCGGAGATCGCGATGCAGGTGGAGAACGGTCCGCCGCCGGAGCCGGGGTCCGCGTCGGCGGCGCGGTTGCCCTCGGGTGGGAATGGTCTGGTGGGGATGCGCGAGCGGGTGGTGGCGCTGGGTGGGGTGTTTGTGTCGGGGCCGACGGATGCGGGTGGGTTCCGGGTGTCGGCGGTGATTCCGGCGGGGTGAGGGGGTGGGTCAGCCGGCGGTGAGGCGTATGGGGCGGATGCCGGTGATGAGGGTGGTCAGGGCGTGGTCGATGTCAGGGCCGGCGTACCAGTCGCCGGTGTGGTCGAGGGCGTAGACGCGGCCTTCGCTGTCGATGGCGAGGGCGGCGGCGGTGTCGGTCTCCTGGCCGAGGGGGCAGAGCTGGGTGCCGAGGGCGCGGCCGAGGTCGCCGAGGGTGCGGGCGAGGTGGAGGCCGTGCAGGGGGTCGAGGTGGAGGGTGGCGGGGGCGACGTGGCGGCCGGGGCCGGTGGGGGTGATGTGGAGGCCGCCGAATTCGGCCCATGCCTCGACGGCGGCGGGGAAGACGGTGTGCCGGTGTCCGGCGGGTGAGGTGTGGGCGCGCAGGGTGTCGGCCCAGATCTCGGCTTGTTTTATGTCCCAGCGTCCGGGTTGCCAGCCGGCGGCGCGCAGGGCGGCGTCGACGGGTACGGGGAAGCGGGAGGGGGGTCCCCCTTGCCCGAGCGGGGTCGAGGGCGTGGGGGAGGTGCGGTCGGGGTGCATCTGCCCTTCGTTCGTCGTGCTGGCGGGGTGGTGCCGGGTGGGTGGACGGGGCGGGGTTGCCGGCTGCCGTGTTCGTTGTCCCGGCCGTTGTCCGGGGCGGGGTGTTCGCCGGGTCAGCCGTCGGTTGCCGTGGGGTCGACGATGCGGACGCCGAAGTGTGCGCTGAGGGCGGTGCAGGCGCGGCAGGGGGTGGCGAAGCTGCCGTGGAGGGGGTCGCCGTCCTCGCGTATGCGGCGGGCGGTGAGTTTGGCGTGCTTGAGGGTTTTGCGGGCTTCGCTGTTGGTCATGGGTCTGCGGGCGGCGCGTTTGCTGCGGGCGGCGTCGGCGGCGGCGATGTGCCGGGAGATGAGGATGGTTTCGGCGCAGCGGCCGGTGAAGCGGTCGCGTTGGGTGCTGGTGAGGGTGTCGAGGAAGTCCTGGACGAGGGGGTGGAGGGCGGGGGGTTCCTCGCCGCGGGCGGCGGTGCCGGTGAGGGTGGTGCCGCGGACGGAGAGGGCGGCGGCGATGGTGGGCAGGATGCCGTCGCGGCGCTGACGGAGGGCGGGAGCGGGGCGTGTGTCGGTGCCGCTCCAGTCGATGCGAGGGTCGCCGGCCCGCACGTCGGTACCTCCGGTCTGCGCAGTTTTCATGATCGTACTCATGATTGCTTTTCCTCCCCGGGCGTCCCCGAAGGACACAGGGTGCCAAATGCCGTGGCTCGTGTGGAAGCTGGGGCGGCGCGACACGCCAGGGTACGGACGGTCCGTCATGGTGGGGTGACGGCTGGTCACGGTGGGGGCGGGTGGGGTGTGGTGTGCGGGATGCGGCGGTGGCGGCGGGGTTGTGATGGGCCGGTGACCGGGATTCGGGGAGCGCATAGGCTGTCGCCATCCGCGATCGACACCGCCGTTCAGGCCAGAGAGAACGCCGCAGGGGGCAACCGCCATGACGACAGGTCGGCTCGGGCAGGAAGCCGCGCCGCCGAACGCGGCCTATGCCGGGCAGGTCGTGCACTTTCCGGATCCGGTCCGTGCGGCACGTCACCCGAGAGGGGTACGGGTCGATGAGCGGGGTTACCCGGATTTCTCGCCGTACGCGCGCGTGGCGGTGGAGATCGCCGAGCCGCCGGAGGGGTTCGGTGTCGACGAGTTGCGGCTGACGGACTTCGTGACGGCGAACGCGGCGCTGGCGGCGGCGGAGCACGAGTTGTGGGACACGGTGCCGGATGTGGCGACGCCGCACGGCTGGACGTGGCATCACGTGGCGGGGACGCGGCGGCTGGAGCTGGTTCCGGTCGAGGTGAAGGCGTTGCTGCGGCATCATGCCGGGCTGGCGACCACGCGGGTGGACCACGACAAGCGGGGGACGCGGCCGTTGCAGGAGACGCGGCCGGCGCACTTCGGGCTGCCGAAGCTGGGTGTGGCGGTGACCGAGGCGCAGGTGCAGGGGGTCGAGGAGGATCTGGGCTACCGGCTGCCGGGCGCGTACCGGTCGTTCCTGAAGGCCGCGGGCGGTTGTGCGCCGGTCGGTACGGCGCTGGACCCGGAGCTGGGTCTGCTGGTGGACCAGCCGTTCTTCACGGTGCGGGACGAGGCCGCGGTCAACGATCTGGTGTATGTGAACAAGTGCCTGCGTGACCATCTGACGAAGGACTACCTGTGTGTGTCGTTCGTGCAGGGGGGGCTGCTCGCGGTGAAGGTGAAGGGCGAGCGGGTGGGTTCGGTGTGGTTCTGCGCGTACGACGATGTGCGCGACGCCGATCCGTCGTGGTCGCCGGCGGAGCGGGTGGAGCGCCTGTTGCTGCCGTGCGGTGAGGACTTCGATGCCTTTCTGTCCCGGCTGGCGGGCAGTCCGCCGGAGTTGGAGACGGTGGCGAGCCTGATGGTGGACGGCGGTTTCGCCCGTGTCGTGCCGGTGTCGTCCGGTTCGGCTTCGTCCGGCCCGGTGGGGGAGTGAGACGCAGACGATGGTGACGTACGCGCAGGCGCAGGAGCGCGCCGAGGAGTGGATCAACGGCGACGTGCCCGCGTACCAGCACCGTGAGGTGCGGGTGCGGGAGTTCGAGCTGGGGTTCGTGGTGTGGGGCGAGGACCGTGCGGAGGGCCCGCGTTCGGACGCGGGCGGGCAGCGGCTCGTCATCGCGCGGGACAGCGGGGAGGCGACGCTGTGGCCCGCGCTGCCGGTGGGTGAGGTGATCCGCCGGTACGAGGAGGAGTACGGCCGTGCGGAGGACGCGCGGGACGCGGTGCCGGCGCCTGCTCCGGCGCGGGTGGATCTGAATCAGACGTCGTTCCTGCTGTCTCCTCCGGAGTGGTTGCAGGAGGCCGCGGACAAGCTGGGGATCGGTAGCAGGCCCGCCGCCGCGGGGTCCGCCGGTGCCGGCGCGGAGGCGGAAGCGGCGGGCGGCTCCGGTGCCGGCGGGCTTGCGGAGACGCAGGCCGGGGTGCCGATGGGTGCGCAGGGTGTCCAGGGAGCCCAAGGGGCCGAGGAGGCGCAGGGGGTGGCGGATGCGCCGGGCGCGGCTGCCGTGCCCGGGGCGCCCGCGGCTTCCGGTGCTCCGGGGGCGCCGGCTCCGGCGGATGTGCCCGTGGGGGCCACCCCGTGGGCCGGTACGGACACGAACGCGGACTCCGGCGAGGAGGACCGTTCGGTGCCGTTGCCCGCGACGGTGTTCGCGCCGCCGTTGACCGATCTGGATGTGGACGAGGTCGCGCCGCAGCGGCCGGCGGCCCCGCCGGAGGCGAAGACGGCGCTGATGTCGGGGGGCAGCCAGTTGCCGCCGACGGCGGTCGCGCCGGCGCTCGACACGTCGAACCTGCCGGGCATCCCGCCGGGCAGCACGCCGCCGCCCGTGCCGGGTGCGTCCGCGTACGGCTATCCGCAGGGGCCGGCGGTTCCCGGTACCCCGCCGCCGGGCGTGCCGGGATACCCGGGGGCGCCCGGTACTCCGCCCGCGCCCCCTGCCGGTCCCGGTGCGCCGGGTGTGGCGGCGGGGAGTACGCCGCCGCCCGTGCCGGGTGCGTCCGCGTACGGCTATCCGCAGGGGCCCGGTGCTGACCTGAGCGGGGCTCAGGCTCCGGCGGGCCAGGGTGAGCAGGCGCGGCCGCTGCCGCCGAACGCCGGGGACATCGCGGACGCGGCGACGAGCAAGGCGGCGCCGCCGCCGAAGAAGGGGCGCGGTGGCCTGAACACGCCGCCTCCTCCGCCGGGCGCACCTGGTGCGCCGGGCGCGCGCCCGGGGAACCCGCCGGTACCGCCCGCGCCGGGTGCTCCTGGTGCGCCCGCGGGCGGGTATGTGGCGACCCAGCTGGTGTCGGCGCTCGGTCCCGAGGGGCCGGGGATGCCGGGCACGCCGGGTGCCCCGGGTGTGCCGCAGCCGCCTGGTGTGCCGCATGCGCCGGGTGCCCCCAACCCGCCCGCGCCGCCCGGTGTTCCGGGCGGCACGCCTCCGGGCGGGGCGCATTACGCGGCCACGATGCTGGCCGATCCCAGTCAGATGGGAGGCGCGCCGCAGCCGCCGGGCGCTCCGGGCATGCCGGGCGCTCCGGGTGTGCCGCATCCGCCGGGCGTGCCCGCGGCTCCGGGCGCCCCGGGTATGCCGCCGGTCCCCGGCGCGCCGCAGCCGCCGGGCGCCCCCGGGGCTCCTGGTGCGCCCGGTGGGGGGCGTAACGCCGTGCACCACGCGGAGACCATGCTGGCCGGGCCCCCGGTGGCCGGTCCCGGCGTACCTCCGCCGCCGTCCGCTCCCGGCATGCCTCCGGGCGCCCCTCAGCCGATGCAGCCGATGCAGCCCATGCCGGCGGGCGGGCCGGTGCCGGGGCAGCCTCCGGCGTACGGGTATCCGCAGGCGGGGCAGCCGATGGTCGGCCCCGGTTACCAGGCGGTGCTGCGCTACCGGGCGCAGGACGGTTCGGAGCAGCAGCTGATCCGGCGTTCGGCGCCGGGTACGCCGCATCCGGAGTGGCAGATCTTCCATGAGCTGCGGGCCATGAACGTGCCGCCGGACCAGGTGCTGGAGCTGCACACGGAGTTGGAGTCGTGTGAGCTGCCGGGTGCCTACTGCGCGCGGATGATCCGGGAGCAGTGGCCGCAGGCGCGGATCACGAGCATCGCGCCGTACGGCACGGATCATGCGAGCCGGCAGCAGGGCATGCAGCAGTTGCTGGCGCACCAGGGTGAGCTGCACCAGGTCGCGGACGGTCCCGCGCGGCCCGCGCCGGTGCGTGCGCCGTTGCCGCCGGTGCAGGCGGCGCCGCCGGTTCCGCCGGAGGCCATCGCGCAGGAGCTGGCGGCGGCGTTCGGGCCGGGGGTCTTCCGGTTCGAGCAGCAGGCGGTGTCGCGGCAGGGTGTGCCGCCGGTCGTGGCGCACACGCTGGTGGTGGCCGGACTGCCGGTGGACATGGGCCCGTTCTTCTGGGCGCAGGCGCAGCCGGGCCGTCCGGTGCCGACGCTGGCGGAGCTGGCGGCCGAGCGCGGGGTGCAGCCGGCGCCGGACGCGGGGTCGTACCTCGTGATGGGGACCGACTTCGGCAGGGCGCTGTGTGTGCAGTACGGCACGGCGAACATCGTGGCGGTGCCGGTGGAGGCGGGGCCGGGCGGTGCTCCGGTGCCGCCGCAGTTCGTGAACACGGGGCTGCCGGAGTTCGCGCGCTGTCTGGCGCTGCTGGGCCGGATGTGGCGGCTGCGGTTCGGGCTGAACCAGGAGCAGGCGGGCCGTTGGACCGTCGATTTCCAGGCGCAGTTGGCCGCTCTGGACCCGGCGGCGCTGGGTTCGCCGGAGAGCTGGTGGTCGGTGCTGCTGGAACAGATGTGGGACGGCCTGTTGTAGCGACTGCCCTAGGGCCGTGACGTGACTGCGGAGTGTCGCGTTATGAACGCCTATGTCCGATCCATCAAGATATGCGCGAAATCATCCTGTCGTGTATGTCCGGTGGAGAGGGGTTCCCAGGGTGAGCAGCGCATCGATGCCGCCGCACGGCTTCGTGACGGTCCGGGGGCGCGGCTACCGCCCCGCTCAGGTCGACGCCTGTCTCCAGGCGCTGTCGCAGGACCGGGACGCCGCGTGGGAACGCGCCGCGCGGCTCACCGTGCTCGCCAAGGACATGGAGGCGGAGGTGCGGCGGCTGCGCGAGGCGGTCGCCCAGCTCGCGCCGCAGGACTACGAGACGCTGGGGGAGCGCGCCCGGCGCGTGTTCCAGCTCGTGCTGGAGGAAGCGGCCGATCTCCGGGAGCGCACCCGGCGCGAGGCCCAGCAGCAGGTGGTGGAGGCCGATGAGCGGGCCGAGGGCGTACGCCGGGAGGCGCATGAAGAGGCGGAGGCGCTTCGCGCGGTGGCCGACGAACGCGCCCGGCAGCGCCTCCAGGCGGCGCGCGCCGAGGCCGACGAGATCCGCATCGGCGCCCGGCGCGCGGTGAAGCAGGAGCGCGCGGCGGCGCTCGCGGCCTTGCGTGAGGCGCGGGAGCGCTCCGCCGCCCTGCTCGCCGAGCAGTCCCGGGAGCACGCCGAGCGGTGGGCCGCCGTCGAGCGCGAGGAGGCCGAGCAGGCGGCCGCCCTGGACGCCCGGCACGCCCAGCGGGTGAGCCGGGCCGAGACCGCTCTGTCGGAGGCCAAGCGGGCCCTCGGCGAGGCAGAGGAGTCCGCGCGCCGTCGCCAGGAGGAGGCGGATGCGCAGGCCGCCGAGATCATCGCCGACGCGCGCCTGCGCGAGGAGCGCATCGCCCGCGAGACGGAGCGGGTGCTGCGCGAGCACGGCGAGGCCTGGGACGACGTCAGCGCGCACATGGACCACGTCCGCAGCAGCCTGATCTCGCTGACCGCCAGGGCCGCCCTGGAGTAGCCGAGGCACGGAGCGCCCCGGCCCTCACCGGCGTCGTACCGCCCCTGCCAGGATCCAGCCCTCCACCGCCTCGTACTGGCGCCGTTGCTGCTCCGCCTTCGCGCGGCCCGAGGCCACCGTGCCCAGCCAGCCGAAGAGGAAGCCGGCCGGGATGGAGACGATCCCGGTGGTCGTGAACGGGAACCAGTTGAAGTCCGCGTGCGGGAACGCGGAGACCGGTGAACCGGACACGAGGTTGGTGCCCGGCATCAGCAGCAGCACGGTCAGCGTGCCCCCGATCAGCGTGCTCAGCAGTCCGCCGCGGGTGTAGCGGCGCCAGAAGAGGCCGTACACCAGGGCGGGTGCGAGGGCCGAGGCGCCGAGGCAGAAGGAGAGTGTGACCAGCGGCTGGAGGCTGTGGTGCTGGACCATGGTGGCCAGCAGGATCGTCGGGGCGCCGACGGCGAGGGCCGAGGCGCGGGCCAGGGCCATCTCGCGCCGGGCCGGCATCTCCCGTGCCCCGGTGGCGAAGACGTCGTGCGCGAGGGAGTTGGCGCAGGCGAGGATCATCCCGGCCACCGAGGCGAGCAGGGTCAGGAAGATCGCGGTGGTGACCAGGGTGAACAGGAAGGTCTCCGCCGCCGACACGTCCGTGCCGAACACCGCGCGCGTGCCGAGCAGATAGGCGGTGTTGCCCTGCGGGTCGGCCGCGGCGATCCCCGCGCGGCCCACCAGTGCCGTGGCGCCGAACCCGACCACCGTCATGACCAGCACGAACAGTGCGACGATCGAGACCGCCCAGGACATCGAGCGGCGCACCTGGCGGGCGCTGGAGGCGGTGTACATGCGCATGGTGATGTGCGGCAGACAGGCGCCGCCCAGCACCACGGTCAACTGCGAGGCGATCATGTCCAGGCGGGAGCGTGCGCCGGTGCCGAACTGGAGCCCGGAGCGCAGGAACGCGGGCCCGGCACCGCTCCTTCGGGCCGCCGCGGTGAACAGGGCGCCCGGGTCCCAGTCGAAGCGGTGCAGCACCAGCAGGGCGATCACGGCGCCGGAGCCGACCAGCAGCACGATCTTCAGGATCTGGATGAGCGCGGTGCCCTTCATGCCGCCGATCGCGGCGTAGCCGATCATCAGGACGCCGAGGCCCACGACGCATCCGGTCTTCAGCGACTCGTTGGAGAAGCCCAGGATGAACGCCATCAGCTGCCCGGTCCCGGCGAGCTGGACCAGCATCAGCGGCAGCAGGGCGGCGATGGTCACCGCGCAGGCCGTGATGCGCACACCGCGCCCCGGCAGCCGGCGGGCCAGCGCGTCGCCCATGGTGAACCGCCCGGCGTTGCGCAGCGGTTCGGCCAGCAGGAACATCAGCAGCATGAGCGACAGCGCCGTACTGAGGGCGAGGACGACGCCGTCGTAGCCGCACAGGGCGATCACGCCGCCGGTGCCGAGGACGGTGGCGGCGGAGATGTAGTCGCCGGCGATGGCGAGGCCGTTGCGCAGCGGCGAGAGGGAGCCGTAACCGGTGTAGAACTCGTCGAGGTCGTCGCGGTCGGGGCCGGTCATCACGCACAGCAGCAGGGTCACCGTGGCGACGGTGGTGAAGGCGATCAGGGACATGGTCTGCGCCGAGCCGCTGAAACCGGTGAAGGCGGGGACGGCGAGGGAGCCGGTTGCCGTGGTCATCGCATCGCTCCTCGTCGCGCGTCCAGTTCGGCCTCCTTGCGGATGCGGTCCGCGAGCGGATCGACGTGCACGCGCGCGGTGTGCTCGTACCGGGCGATCGCGAGCCAGGTGACGGGGAGTTGGACGAGGGCGAGCAGCAGCCCGGCCGGGATGCCGTCGGCGACCGTGTCGGTCATCAGGCCGGGGGCGTACGCGGACAGGACGAGGAAGAGGGTGAAGTAGCCGAGTGCGGTGAGGGTGGCGGCGCGGCGCTGCCAGCGGTAGGCGCCGCGCAGCACCCGCAGGTCGCTGTGGTGCCCGACCGGCGCCCGGTGCGGCGGGGCGGTTCTGCGGGACGGTTCGGGGGCCAGAGGCTGCCAGGGGTAGGTGTACGACGCGTTCCCGGGGTCGGCCGGGTACGGGGGAGTCGGCGAGTACGGCGAGTACGGCGAGTTGGGCGTGTGCGGGGGGTCCTGGGACATCCCGGGCTCCTTGCGCGGCTCGGGTCCGTGGCGGCGGACCGCAGGGAGTTGGGGGGAGCGGAGCCACGCACGTTACTCGCGAGTTCGGCCCGGTGGGGCGTTTTCACCGAACTGGCCGGTCGGTATGCGCTTACTGTGCGACCACCGCTCCCACCTCGGATGTTGCCCTGGGACATACGGGGCGCAGACGGCGCCGGTTCACTCGTCGAGCACCGGGAACCTGCGCGGTGCCACCAGCAGCAGGACCAGGAAGGCCAGCGCCGCCGCGCAGCCGGCGCCGAGGTACACCGAGTGCACCGCCGCGGCGATCGCCCGCCGGGTGGTCTCCGGCGCCGTACCGGAGCCCAGCGCGCGCGTGACGGAGTCCAGGTCGCCCGCGCCGCCCAGCCGTGCGGCCAGCACCGCGTTGGCGACGGCGCCGAACACCGACGCGCCCACGGTCTGCCCGGTCTGCCGGCAGAACAGCACGGAGGCGGTCGTGGTGCCCCGCTCCGACCAGCCGACCGTGGACTGCACCCCGACGATCAGCGGCAGCTGGAACAGCCCCAGCGCCCCGCCGAGCAGCAGCATCAGCAGTGCCGGCTGCCACCACGAGCCGGGGTAGGGCAGGAAGGGGAAGGCGAACAGCAGCAGCGCGGCCAGGCCGATGCCGAGCAGTGCGGTGTCCCGGAAGCCGATGCGCCGGTAGACGTGCTGGCTGAAGGCGGCCGACACCGGCCAGCTCAGCGTCCACACCGACAGCACGAACCCCGCGGCCACCGGCGCGAGTCCGAGCACCGACTGCGCGTAGGTGGGCAGGAACACGCTCGGCGCCACCATCAGCAGGCCGAGGGCGCCGAGCGCCAGGTTGACGGCCGCGATCGTACGGCGCCGCCACACCCACCCCGGGATGATCGGCTGGGCCGCCCGCCGTTCCACCAGGACGACCACCCCGGCCAGCGCCAGCCCCGCGGCGAACAGGGCGAGGGACGGCGCCGACAGCCACGGCCAGGCGACCCCGCCCTGCACCAGCGCGGTCAGCAGCACCCCGCCGCAGGCGAACACCGCGAGCGCCCCGGCCCAGTCCACGCGCGCGCGGGCGGCGGCTTCCCGCTGCGGCTCGTGCAGATGACGCACGACCAGCCACAGCGCGGCGGCACCGAAGGGCAGGTTGACCAGGAAGATCCAGCGCCAGTCGGCATAGGCGGCGAGCACCCCGCCGAGCCCCGGACCGGCCACCGCCGACACCGCCCACACGGTGGACAGCTTCGACTGGATCTTCGGGCGCTCCGCCAGCGGGTACAGATCGGCGGCCAGCGTCTGCACCGTGCCCTGCAAGGCCCCGCCGCCCAGCCCCTGCACGATCCGGAACGCGATCAGCGCCGCCATGTTCCAGGCCGCCGCGCACAGCAGCGAGCCCAGCAGGAACACGGATGCGCCCACCACCAGCACCGGCTTGCGGCCGAAGGTGTCGGACAGCTTGCCGTAGACGGGGAGGCTGACGGTGACGGCGAGCAGATAGCCGGAGAACAGCCAGGAGAAGACCGAGAACCCGCCGAGGTCGCCGACGATCTGCGGTACGGCCGTGGAGACGATCGTGGCATCGAGCGCCGCCAGTGCCATCGCCAGCATCAGCGCCGCCACGACCGCGCCCCGCCGCCTGCTGTGCTGCCGCTCCGCGGCGCCGTCGCGTATCGCGGGTGTCGTGCTCCCCACCGGATCCCCTCCCCTTGGCCCGCCCTGCCCCCGGACCGTGTCCCTTGCATCTATCTCTGCCCGGACAGCTTCCCACTTGACCCGCACGCGGCGGGAGGGTGGAGCCTGGGCGGGCCGAGGGGCGGAGCGATCCCGGACATCTCTCCACCCGGCGGTGGAGAGACCCCTAGGGGACCCTCCCTCCTACGACTCGGGGAGGGTTCGTCCCGGCGGAGGAGGAGACGGCACCGGGTCGCTCCTTAATCTGGCTTTACGCCGCTGGGGGGTGGCCGGCCGGAGCCTCGACGGGGCCGGCCGCGGGCGCCATGAGCGGCCGAACGAACCGGCGGGGGTGGGGTTTTCCCCCGCACAAGAGGGGGCCGCGCACCAGCGCGCCGCACCCCTCGGCGCACCGAGACTCATCGTCGTACCGCTTCACGACACCGCTCGTCGACCGACATAGGAGACATACCGTGACATCGGCTGTGACCATTCCCAGGCACGGGGGTACTGGAGGGCGTACGGCCGTTGCCGCGCGGGCGCGGCAGGTCGTGAAGGCGTACGGGTCCGGTGAGACCCGCGTCGTCGCCCTGGACCAGGTGGACGTGGACATCGCCCGGGGGCAGTTCACCGCGATCATGGGCCCCTCGGGGTCCGGCAAGTCGACCCTGATGCACTGCCTGGCCGGGCTCGACACCGTGACCAGCGGTCAGATCTACCTGGACGAGACCGAGATCACCGGTCTGAAGGACAAGAAGCTCACCCAGCTGCGCCGGGACCGGATCGGGTTCATCTTCCAGGCGTTCAACCTGCTGCCGACGCTGAACGCGCTGGAGAACATCACGCTGCCCATGGACATAGCGGGCCGCAAGCCGGACCGCGCGTGGCTGGACCGGGTGGTGGAGACCGTGGGGCTCGCCGGGCGGCTCAAGCACCGGCCGACCCAGCTCTCCGGCGGCCAGCAGCAGCGCGTGGCCGTGGCCCGCGCGCTCGCCGCCCGCCCCGAGATCATCTTCGGCGACGAGCCGACCGGAAACCTCGACTCGCGCGCGGGAGCGGAGGTTCTGGGCTTCCTGCGCCGCTCGGTGGACGAACTCGGCCAGACCATCGTGATGGTCACCCACGACCCCGTCGCCGCCTCCTACGCGGACCGGGTGCTGTACCTCGCCGACGGCCGGATCGTGGACGAGATGCACCAGCCGACGGCCGATCAGGTCCTGGACCGCATGAAGGACTTCGACGCCCGGGGGCGTACGTCATGACCGTCCTGAAGACCTCGATGCGCAACTTCCTCGCGCACAAGGGCCGCATGGCGCTGTCGGCGGTCGCGGTGCTGCTGTCGGTGGCGTTCGTCTGCGGCACCCTGGTGTTCACCGACACCATGAACACCACCTTCGACAAGCTGTTCCAGGCGACCGCCTCGGACGTCACGGTGAGCGCCAAGGGCGCCTCCGACACCGGGCAGACCACCTCCTCCACCGGCAAGCCGCCGGTGCTGCCGGCGGCCGTGCTCGGCCGGGTCCGCAAGGCCGAGGGCGTGCGGTCCGCCGAGGGCACCGTGTTCTCCACCGCGGTGACCGTGACCGACGCCCACCTGGACAAGCTGTCGCCCAGCGGCGGCGGCCCCACCATCGTCGGCAGCTGGAACGGCAACGACGCCCGCACCATGAAGATCACCTCCGGTACGGCGCCCAAGGGCCCGGACCAGGTGATGGTGGACCAGGACACCGCCACCAAGCATCACCTGAAGCTCGGTGACGACATCGGCATGATCTCGGTCGTCGGCACGCACCACGCGCGCGTGTCCGGCATCGCCACCTTCCAGGTGACCAACCCGGGCGCGGCCATCTTCTACCTGGACACCCGGACCGCCCAGCAGACGCTGGTCGGCCGGACCGGGGTGTACACCGACGTCAACGTCACCGCCGCGCGGGGCGTGAGCGACGCGGCTCTGAAGCAGAACGTCCTCGCCGTCCTCGGCCACGGCTACAAGGTGCGGACCGCCAAGGAGGTCGCCGACGCCAACCAGAAGCAGGTCGAGAGCTTCCTGAAGGTCATGAAGTACGCGATGCTCGGCTTCGCCGGGATCGCCTTCCTGGTCGGCATCTTCCTGATCATCAACACCTTCTCGATGCTGGTCGCCCAGCGCACCCGGGAGATCGGCCTGATGCGGGCCATCGGCTCCTCCCGCCGCCAGGTCAACCGGTCGGTGCTGGTCGAGGCCCTGCTGCTCGGGGTGATCGGCTCCGTGCTCGGGGTCGGCGCCGGCATCGGGATCGCCGTCGGCCTGATGAAGCTCATGGGCCGGATGGGCATGCACCTGTCCACCGACGATCTGACCGTCGCCTGGACCACCCCGGCCGTCGGCCTCGCCCTGGGCGTCGTCGTCACCGTCCTGGCCGCCTATCTGCCGGCCCGGCGCGCCGGAAAGATCTCCCCGATGGCCGCCCTGCGCGACGCCGGCACCCCGGCCGACGGCAAGGCGGGCCTGGTCCGGGCCGTGCTCGGGCTGGCCCTCACCGGCGCCGGCGCCTGGAGCCTGTACGCCGCCGCCACCGCCGAGAAGGCCAAGGCCGGCTCGGGCTGGCTGGGCCTGGGCGTGCTGCTCACCCTGGTCGGGTTCGTCGTCGTCGGCCCGCTGCTCGCCGGCGGCCTGGTCCGGGTGCTCGGCGCCCTGCTGCTGCGGATCTTCGGCCCCGTCGGCCGGATGGCCGAGCGCAACGCGCTGCGCAACCCGCGCCGCACCGGCGCGACCGGCGCCGCCCTGATGATCGGCCTCGCCCTGGTGGCCTGTCTGTCGGTGGTCGGCTCCTCCATGGTGGCCTCGGCCACCGACCAGCTCGACAAGACCGTCGGGACGGACTTCATCATCGCGGGCGACCAGCCGTACAAGATGGTCGACCAGCAGGCGGTGCGGAAGATCAAGGCCACGCCCGGTCTGGCCCGGGTCACCGAGTACAAGCTCCTGGACGCCTCCCTGACCACTCCGGACGGCCAGGTCTCGGCCAAGGAGACCGTCAAGGCGGCCGACCCGAGCTACGCCCAGGACCTGCGCACCAAGACCGTCGCCGGCACCCTCGCCGACGCCTACCGGCCCGACTCCATGTCCGTCGTCGAGGGCTTCGCCAAGAAGCACGGCATCACGCTCGGCTCCAGGGTCGCGGTCGACTTCGCCGACGGTACGACGGCGAGGCTGACGGTCCGCGCGATCACCAGCGACGACGTCGTGATCGACAAGGGTGCCATGTACACGTCCATCGCCACGGCCGCCAAGCACGTGCCCGCCGACCGGATGCCGCTGGACCAGATGGTGTTCGCCACCGCCAAGGACGGGCAGGAAGCGGCCGCCTACAAGGCGCTGAAGTCGACCCTGCGCTCGGACCCCTCGCTGGTCGTCCGCGACCAGACCGACTACAAGAAGGCGTTGCAGGACCAGATCGGCCAGCTGCTGAACATGATCTACGGCCTGCTGGCGCTGGCCATCATCGTCGCGGTGCTCGGCGTGGTGAACACCCTGGCGCTGTCGGTGGTCGAGCGGACCCGGGAGATCGGCCTGATGCGGGCCATCGGCCTCTCCCGCCGCCAGCTGCGCCGCATGATCCGCCTGGAGTCCGTGGTGATCGCCCTGTTCGGTGCGCTGCTCGGCCTCGGCCTGGGCATGGGCTGGGGCGCGACCGCCCAGAAGCTCCTCGCGCTGGAGGGCCTGCACATCCTGGAGATCCCCTGGCCGACGATCACGGCCGTGTTCGTCGGCTCGGCCTTCGTGGGGCTGTTCGCCGCGCTGGTCCCGGCGTTCCGGGCGGGCCGGATGAACGTCCTGAACGCGATCGCGACCGACTAGCGGGGAGGTCACGCCGTACGGCTTCGCACGGGCCTGTGGACAACCGGTGAGCACCACACCGCCGGTTGTCCACAGGCCCGACGGCGATCTCGGCAGCGTCGTAGGCTGGGGTGCGTCGCCCATCCCCCGGACGGAAAGCCCCCATGAGCCTGCACGGTCTGCTCGACGCCGTCGTCAAGGACCCCGCCCTCGCGGAAGCGATCAAGGCGGCCGCGGACGGCAACCGCATGCACGTCGACCTCGTCGGACCCCCCGCGGCCCGCCCCTTCGCGATCGCCGCCCTGGCCCGCGAGGCCGGCCGCCCGGTCCTGGCGGTCACCGCGACCGGCCGCGAGGCCGAGGACCTGGCCGCCGCGCTGCGCTCCCTGCTGCCGTCCGAGGGCGTCGTCGAGTACCCCGCCTGGGAGACGCTCCCGCACGAGCGGCTCAGCCCGCGCAGCGACACCGTGGGCCGCCGCCTCGCCGTCCTGCGCCGCCTCGCCCACCCCAGCCCCGACGACCCCGAGACCGGCCCCGTCTCGGTGGTCGTGGCACCGGTGCGCTCCGTGCTCCAGCCGCAGGTCAAGGGCCTCGGCGACCTGGAGCCGGTGGCCCTGCGCACGGGCCAGACCGCCGAGCTGGGCGCTGTGGTCGAAGCCCTCGCGGCCGCCGCCTACGCACGCGTGGAGCTGGTCGAGAAGCGCGGCGAGTTCGCCGTGCGCGGCGGCATCCTGGACGTGTTCCCGCCCACCGAGGAACACCCCCTGCGCATCGAGTTCTGGGGCGACGACGTCGAGGAGATCCGCTACTTCAAGGTCGCCGACCAGCGCTCCCTCGAAGTCGCCGAGCACGGCCTGTGGGCGCCGCCCTGCCGCGAACTGCTGCTCACCGACGACGTCCGGGCACGCGCCCGCGCGCTCGCCGAGGAACACCCGGAGCTGGGCGAACTGCTCGGCAAGATCGCCGAGGGCATCGCGGTGGAGGGCATGGAGTCCCTCGCACCGGTCCTGGTGGACGACATGGAACTGCTGGTCGACGTGTTGCCCAAGGGCGCCATGGCCGTCGTCTGCGACCCGGAGCGGGTCCGCACCCGCGCATCCGACCTCGTCGCCACCAGCCAGGAGTTCCTCCAGGCGTCCTGGGCGGCCACCGCGGGCGGCGGCGAGGCCCCCATCGACGTCGGCGCGGCCTCCCTGTGGTCCATCGCCGACATCCGCGACCGCGCGCGCGAGCTGGACATGATGTGGTGGTCCGTCTCGCCGTTCGCCGCCGACGCGGCGGGCGACCCGGACACCCTCAAGCTCGGCATGCACGCACCCGAGGCCTACCGCGGCGACACCGCGCGGGCGCTCGCCGACACCAAGGGCTGGCTCGCCGACGGCTGGCGCGCGGTGTTCGTCACCGAGGGCCACGGCCCGGCCGCCCGCACCGTGGAGGTGCTCGGCGGCGAGGGCATCCCCGCCCGGCTCGACGCCGACCTCGGCGAACCGGGCCCCTCGGTGGTGCACGTCTCCTGCGGCTCGATCGAGTACGGCTTCGTGGACCCGGCGCTCAGACTCGCCGTGCTCACCGAGACCGACCTGTCCGGCCAGCGCACCGCCGGCCGCGACGGCGCCCGGATGCCGGCCCGCCGCCGCAAGACCATCGACCCGCTCACCCTGGAACCGGGCGACTACATCGTCCACGAACAGCACGGCGTGGGCCGCTACATCGAGATGGTGCAGCGCACCGTGCAGGGCGCCACCCGCGAGTACCTGGTCGTGGAGTACGCGCCCGCCAAGCGCGGCCAGCCCGGCGACCGGCTGTACATCCCGACCGACCAGCTGGAGCAGATCACCAAGTACGTCGGCGGCGAGGCCCCGACCCTGCACCGGCTGGGCGGCGCGGACTGGACGAAGACCAAGGCCCGCGCGAAGAAGGCGGTCAAGGAGATCGCCGCCGACCTGATCAAGCTGTACAGCGCGCGGATGGCCGCCCCCGGCCATGCCTTCGGCACGGACACACCCTGGCAGCGCGAGCTGGAGGACGCCTTCCCGTACGCGGAGACCCCCGACCAGCTCACCACCATCGCCGAGGTCAAGGAGGACATGGAGAAGTCGGTCCCGATGGACCGCCTGATCTGCGGCGACGTGGGCTACGGCAAGACCGAGATCGCGGTGCGGGCCGCCTTCAAGGCCGTACAGGACGGCAAGCAGGTCGCCGTCCTGGTGCCGACGACCCTGCTGGTGCAGCAGCACTTCGGCACCTTCTCCGAGCGGTACGGGCAGTTCCCGGTGACCGTGAAGGCGCTGTCCCGGTTCCAGACCGACACCGAGGCGAAGGCCGTCCTGGAGGGCCTGAAGGAGGGCACGGTGGACGTCGTCATCGGCACCCACCGGCTGTTCTCCTCCGAGACCAAGTTCAAGGACCTCGGGCTGGTCATCGTCGACGAGGAGCAGCGCTTCGGCGTCGAGCACAAGGAGCAGCTGAAGAAGCTCCGCGCCAACGTCGACGTGCTCACCATGTCCGCGACCCCGATCCCGCGCACCCTGGAGATGGCGGTCACCGGCATCCGCGAGATGTCCACGATCACCACCCCGCCGGAGGAGCGGCACCCGGTGCTCACCTTCGTCGGGCCGTACGAGGAGCGGCAGATCGGCGCCGCCATCCGCCGCGAACTGCTGCGCGAGGGCCAGGTCTTCTACATCCACAACCGGGTCGAGTCCATCGACCGCGCGGCGGCCCGGCTGCGCGAGATCGTCCCCGAGGCGCGGATCGCGACGGCCCACGGCCAGATGTCGGAGGCGGCGCTGGAGCAGGTGGTCGTCGACTTCTGGGAGAAGAGATTCGACGTCCTCGTCTCGACCACGATCGTCGAGTCCGGCATCGACATCTCCAACGCCAACACGCTGATCGTGGAGCGCGGCGACACCTTCGGCCTGTCCCAGCTGCACCAGCTGCGCGGCCGCGTCGGCCGGGGCCGGGAGCGCGGTTACGCCTACTTCCTCTACCCGCCGGAGAAGCCGCTCACGGAGACCGCGCACGAGCGCCTGGCGACCATCGCCCAGCACACCGAGATGGGCGCGGGCATGTACGTCGCCATGAAGGACCTGGAGATCCGCGGCGCCGGAAACCTCCTCGGCGGCGAACAGTCCGGCCATATCGCGGGCGTCGGCTTCGACCTGTACGTCCGGATGGTCGGCGAGGCGGTCGCCGACTACCGGCGCCAGCTGGAGACCGGGGAGATCGAGGAGGAAGCCCCCCTCGAGGTCAAGATCGAGCTGCCCGTCGACGCGCACGTCCCGCACGACTACGCGCCCGGCGAGCGGCTCCGCCTCCAGGCGTACCGGTCCATCGCCTCCGCCAACTCCGAGGAGGACGTCAAGGCCGTCCGCGAGGAACTCACCGACCGCTACGGCAAGCTGCCCGAGCCGGTGGAGAACCTGCTGCTGGTGGCCGGGCTGCGGATGCTCGCGCGCGCGTGCGGCGTCGGTGAGATCGTGCTCCAGGGCACCAACATCCGCTTCGCCCCGGTGGAGCTGCGCGAGTCGCAGGAGCTGCGGCTCAAGCGGCTCTATCCGGGCACGGTCATCAAGCCCACCGCGCACCAGGTGCTGGTACCCCGCCCGAAGACCGCGAAGGTCGGCGGCAAGCCGCTGGTCGGCCGCGAACTGCTGGCGTGGGTCGGGGAGTTCCTCGCCTCGGTCCTGGGCTCCTGAGCGAGGGGCGGGGGCGCGGGTGCGGATCGGCGAGCTGGCCAAGGCCACCGGTGCGACCCCGCGCGCCCTGCGCCACTACGAGCAGCAGGGCCTGATCACCGCCACGCGCGCGTGCAACGGCTACCGCGAGTACGACACCGGTACGGCCGTCCGCGTCCGCAACATCCGCCGACTGCTGGAGGCGGGCCTCACCCTGGACGACGTACGGGTCTTCCTGCCCTGCCTGGACGGCGACGTCACCGCCGGCCCACCCTCTGCCAAGGGGCTGCGGATCGCCCGCGACCGGCTCGCGGTACTGGACGCGCGCATAGCGGCACAGACGGCGGTCCGGGACCGGCTGGCGACGGCACTGCGGGAGGCGGGCGCGGGGATGCCGTGACCGGGCGGGCGGTCGGGATGCCGTGACCGGGCGGGCGGTCGGGATGCCGTTACCGGACCGGCGGTCGGGATGCCATGAGGGGTCAGGCGACTACCGCGCCGCCGTCCACCGGCAGGACGACACCCGTCACGAACGACGCCTCGGGCGAGGCCAGCCGGGTGATGGCCCAGGCGACCTCCTCGGGGCGGCCGATCCGGCCGAGCGGGGTGTGCGCCAGCTGCCAGGCGCGCACCGCGGCCAGCCGCTCGGGGCCGTACCCCGCGTGCTCGTTGATGGGCGTCCCGATCGCGCCGGGGGCCACCGCCACCACCCGGATCCCGTGCGGCGCCAGTTCCACCGCCCAGCTGCGGGTCAGCGTCTCCAGGGCCGCCTTGCCCGCCGCGTACAGGGAGTTGCCGGGCCAGGCGCGCTGCCCGACGGAGGTCGTCACGTTCACCACGACACCCCGGCTCTCCTCCAGCGCGGGGAGCGCCGCGCGGGTGAGCAGGACGGGGGCGAGCAGGTTGGTGTCCAGCAGTGGACGTACGGACGCGCGCGTGTATCCGCGCAGCGAGTCACCGGTGACGACGCCGGCGTTGTTGACGAGGACGTCGATCCGGCCGTACCGCTCCAGCGTGGCGCGTACGACGGTCTCGGGGCTGTCCTCGGCGGTCAGGTCGGCGGGCAGGGGGCTGATCCCGGGATGACCGTCGGCGGTCTCGGCGAGTGGTGCCGGGCGTCGGCCGACGGCGACGACCCGGGCGCCCTCGGCGGCGAACGCGCGAGCGGTGGCGCGGCCGATGCCGGTACCGGCGCCGGTGACGAGGACGGTACGGGAACCCGGGGCGGATGCGGTCTCGTTCATGTGACGCATCCTCGGACCCTGACGCTGGTGTCAGGGTCAAGCACCGGCGCCGGCAGCGAGGGGCGAGCGGGCGCGCGGGCGGGCCGGCCTCGCTCTCCCCGCACGGCACCAAGTGCGCCATCGCGCGCCTGACTTGCACCGTAATCATCCCTTTGCGCCCCATCTCCCGGAGACGACAGGCCGGTTACCGTGGTGGGCGGAACGATCCGCCTGCACCGGGGGCGGACCCGGGCAGGCAAGGGGAGCGCACCGTGACGCGTCTGAGGGCCGGGGCGGTCACCGCCGTAGCCATGCTGGTCGCCGTGGCCGGCTGTACGTCGGGGCAGGACAAGGGGGCGCCCGGGCCGGGCCGGGGCGGGGGCGGCGGTGCCGCGCTGGCGGCGGCCGACGCGCTGCCCGTCAAGGCTCGCGCAGCCAAGACCGGTTACTCCCGGGCCCGGTTCGGCACGGCCTGGGCGGACACCGACGCCAACTCCTGCGACACCCGCGACGACATACTCAAACGCGACCTGAAGAACGTGCGGTTCAGCGGCGGCACCTGCAAGGTCACCTACGGGCTGCTGGACTCCGACCCCTACTCCGGCAAGGACATCACCTACCGGCGCGGCCGCAGCCAGGTCGACATCGACCATGTCGTCGCCCTGTCCGACGCCTGGCAGACGGGCGCCCGGTACTGGGACCCCGGCAAGCGCATCGCCCTGGCCAACGACCCGCTCAACCTCATAGCCGTCGACGCGAGCGCCAACCGCGGCAAGGGAGACGGCGACGCCGCCGACTGGCTCCCGCCCAACCCGGCCTACCGCTGCACCTATGTCGCCGCCCAGGTGGCCGTCAAGAAGAAGTACGGCCTGTGGGTGACCGCCCAGGAGAAGGCCGCCATGAAGAAGGTCCTCGCCGCCTGCCCGGACCAGAAACTGCCCACCGGCGGCAACCCCACCAAGGCCCCCGACCGCTTCCGGGCCCGCTGAACCCGCCGGAATTCACTGGCCGGGCCCCGCTCGCGCTGCCTACCGTGGCCGCCATGCACATCAAGGTGAGCAGCATCGCCGAGCGGCCCGACCGGCTGGCGGCGGTCCAGCGGATGGCCGACACCTGGCCCGAGTTCGTGACCAACGACCCCGTCGGCACGGCCCACTACGGCCGCATCCCCGTCGAACTGCCGGAATACGTGCTGTTCGCCGAGGACGAGCACGGCGACATCGTCGCCCACGCCTACAGCGTGCCCTTCGCCCTCGGCGTCGACGGCCGGCACACCCTGCCCGAGCGCGGCTGGGACCAGATCCTGCTCTGGGCCTTCGCCGACCTGCGCCGCGGCACCCGCCCGGACACGGTGAGCGCGATCTCGGTCACCGTCGCCCCGCACGCCCAGGGCCGGGGCCTGTCCGCCGTCCTGCTGTCGGCGATGCGCGAGGGCGCCCGCGACCGCGGCTTCCGCGAGGTCGTCGCGCCCGTCCGGCCCAGCGCCAAGCACCGGGAACCGCACACCCCGATCGCCGAGTACGCGCACCGCACCCGCCCGGACGGCCTGCCCGAGGACCCGTGGCTGCGCGTGCACGCGCGCGCGGGCGCCGTCATCGACTCCGTCGCCCCGGCGTCCATGACCGTCGGCGGCTCGCTCGCCGAGTGGCGCCGCTGGACCGGGCTGCCCTTCGACACCCCCGGAGACGTCGAGGTGCCCGGCGCGCTGGTCCCGGTCCGCTGCGAACCGGAGCGCGGTTACGCCGTCTATGTCGAGCCCAACGTGTGGATGCGGCACCCCCTGCGCTGACAGGGTGCCGCATCCATGGGGTCAGGCGGCTGCCTGGCCGCCCCGGGTCACGCGGACTTGGCGCCCTCGATCTTCTTGAGGGAGGCCAGGATCTCGGTGGCCAGCTTCTTCGCCGAGGCGGCCCCGTTGTCGCTGCCCGCCGTGGACAGCACGGTGACCACGGTCTTGCCGGAGCGGGCCGCGATCAGCGTGGTGCCGTTCTGCCAGGCGGCGCTCTTCTCGGTGAGGGTGTAGGCCTCGTCACCGAGGCCGGCCGTGGCCTTGCTGGTCACGTTGACCTTGGCGTGGGCGTCGGTGTCCGTGAAGGTGGCGCACTGGGTGGCGACCGACTGCACCGCCTTCATCACCGACTGGGCCGTGGTGCCGTCGAAGGCGTCGATCTCCTGCGCCAGGGTCTCGGTCTTGGCCTTGTTCGAGTAGTCGTTCTGGGCGAAGGAGCGGCCGCCCTGGAAGCCGGTCACCTGGATCCAGGACGTGCCCTCCAGCCGGGTGCAGTCCGGCTTGCCGGACTTCCGGGCGGCCTGGTCCTGGAGCTGGCCGCCGCTGTCCACGGCACCGTCGGACGCCATGGTGAAACCGGCGGGGAACGAGGACGCGGGCGCCAGGGCCTTCTTCAGCTGGGTACCGGTGAGCGGAGCGGCGGCGGCAGTCTTCGCCTTGCCCTGGCCGGCGCTCGCACCGGTGCCGGAGGACGAGCCGCCGGAGCAGGCGGAGAGAGCGAACGGCATCGCGGCGACGGCGAGCAGCGTGACGGCACGGGACGGGAGACGCATCGGGGTGTCCTTCGAGCGGTTCGGTGGTACGGGGGAGTGCGTACGGCATGCCGTACGGGCGCGGGGGGTGGGGGAAGGGGTGCCGGGCCGGGGCCCGGGGCCACAGGAGCATGACACAGGGCTGCGGTGCCCCTGCGAACCCCCTCCCAGAGCGGCGGCCGCCCCACTCGGGTGACCGCTCGTTCGCTGGGTCAATAAGATCAGAGCCTGTGAACCGAGTCAACACGGTTCACAGGGTTGGGTGTGTACACGGCGTGAATGCTTCGATCTTGCGTACGTCGGTATGCTCGGCGCACACATGGGACGAGGGGAGTGTGGCCGGTGCAGGACAGCGCGACAGAGGTGACCGCGGCCGGTATCGCGCGGCTCGCCGGAGTGGGCCGGGCCGCCGTCAGCAATTGGCGCCGCCGCCACGCCGACTTCCCCAAGCCCGTCGGCGGCACCGAGACCAGCCCTTCCTTCGCGCTCGCCGAGGTCGAGTCCTGGCTGCGCAGGCAGGGCAAGCTCGCCGAGGTCCCGCTGCGGGAACGCGTCTGGCAGCAGCTCGCCGGCCATCCGGAGGGTCCGGTGACGGCGCTGGTGCACGCCGGGTGCGCGCTGCTGCTGATCCATGAACGCCCCACCGTCTGGCTCGACGCGAGCGCCGGCTCCGACGAGCGTCTCGCGGCGATGCTGCCCGGCGCGCTGGAGCAGGTGCTGGCGCCGCGCTTCGGGGGTGCTGTGAACGCCGCATCGGGGAAAGCTGCTGTGAACGCCCCGCGCGATATGCAGGGTGTGAACGCCGTCTCGGCCCCTTTGGCTGTGAACCCCCTATCAGCCCCGCCGGCTGTGAACGCCCCGGCGACTGTTCACACCGCCCCCGCCGCCCCCGCCGTCCACGCCACCCCCGCCCTTCGCGTCCCCACCGGCCCCCAGCTCCTCCCCTCCGTCCCCCTCCTCCGGGGCGCCGCCGAGCTGGCCGCGGAGACGGGGGCGCGGCAGGCCTTCGAGTTCCTGCTGGGCCGGCACCTGGACGCCAACCCGCGGCAGTACACGCTGACCCCGGCCGAGCTGGCCCGGCTCATGGCGGACCTGGCCGGTCCCGCCCGTACCGTGCTGGACCCGGCCTGCGGCACCGGCGCCCTGCTGCGTGCCGTGGACGTCCGCCCCGACCAGGAGCTGTACGCCCAGGACAGCGCAGCCGACCTGGCCGCGCTCACCGCGCTGCGGCTCGCGCTGCACTCCCGGGCCGCCGTGCGCGGGGCCGCCGGTGACACGCTGCGCGCCGACGCCTACCCGGAGCTGCGCGCGGACGCCGTGCTGTGCCATCCGCCGTTCAACGAGCGCAACTGGGGCCACGACGAACTCGCCTACGACCCCCGCTGGGAGTACGGCTTCCCGGCCCGCACCGAGTCCGAGCTGGCCTGGGTGCAGCACGCGCTGGCCCGGCTCGCCGACGGCGGCAGCGCCGTACTGCTGATGCCGCCGGCCGCCGCGTCCCGCCGTTCCGGGCGCCGGATCCGGGCGGACCTGCTGCGCCGGGGCGCGCTCAGGGCCGTCGTCGCGCTGCCGGTCGGGGCGGCACCGCCGTACAACATCCCGCTGCACCTGTGGGTGCTGCGCCGGCCCGACCGGCTGCCGGCGGCGCCCGAGGTGCTGCTCGTGGACTCGGGGAGGTTCGCCGGGGAGGGGCGCGGCGGCCCGGACTGGGAGGCGGTGCGCGAGGCCGTGCTGGACGCGTGGCGGACCTTCGCGCGCGCGGGGCGGCTGGAGGAGCGTCCGGGGCTGGCCCGTTCCGTGCCGGTCATCGAACTCCTCGACGACGACGTGGACCTCGCCCCCGCCCGCCATCTGCCGCCGGTGGTGGCGGACGGCGCGGAGCAGCTCGCGGCGGTGCGCGAGCGCCTCGGCGAGACCCTGCGCCTGACCACCGACCTCACCCCGCCCCCGGCCGATCCGGCGCCGCCCGCGCGGTGGCCGCTCACCACCATCGGCGAACTCGCGCGCGGGGGCGCACTGGTGATGCGCACCGGCGGAAACGGCGGCCACGCGCGCGTGCCGGTGCTCACCGACCATGACGTGCTCGCGGGATCGGCGCCCTCGGGAACGCTGCCCGAGAGCGACGAGGAGGCCGTGCTGACCGAGCCCGGCGACGTCGTCGTACCGGTGCTGGGCGGCGGCTCGGTGGCGCGGGTGATCGACGAGGCGACGGGGGGCGCCGCCCTGGGGCGCAACCTCGTGCTGCTGCGCCCGGACCGCACGGCGCTCGATCCGTGGTTCCTGGCCGGGTTCCTGCGCGGTACCGCGAACAACCGCCAGGCCAGCAGTTATGCGTCCACCGCGACCCGGCTGGATGTGCGCCGGCTCCAGCTGCCCCGGCTCCCGCTGGACGAACAACGGCGCTACGGGGCGCGGTTCCGGGCGCTCGACGAGTTCGAGCGGGCGCTGCGGCACGCGAGCCGGCTCGGGGAGCAGCTGGTGCGCGGGATGTACGACGGGCTCACCGACGGCACGGTCGCGCCCGACTGAGCCCTGACCGGCCGTTCCGCCGTGGGAGCCCCGGACAGAGCCCCGGACAACGGTTCGGTACAACGCGGACCGGTTGTCCGTGTCGGGCCATATGCTCGAAGCGACAATCGCACGACCGGCGTTGCCCGCCCGCGCGGCCCGCGCCGGCGGAACCGCACGCCCGCTGAAGGCAACAGGAGCAGCCATGCAAGGCCACGGCCTCGGACAGCCGGTGAAACAGCCGCCGCACACCGCGTGGCTGGTCATCCTGCGTGTGCTGTTCGTCGGGCTCGGCATCCTCAGCATCGGCTTCCTGTCCTGGGCGATGCTGCTGCGGCTGGCGATCGTCACGCGCCGGGTGCTGGACTGGTGTCTGTTCGGGGCCGTCCTGGTCACCGACATCGTCAGCACCGCGCTGATAGGCAGCGAACCCGGCGACGAGATCACCACCGTCCGGGGCAACGCGGGCATGATCCTCCTGCTGGGCACCCTGGTGGGCACGATCGCGTACTACCTGGCGGCGGAGATCCGCCACTACGGGCTGTGGCAGGAGGCGTACGCGGCACAGCGGCCGGCGCAGGCGTACGGCTACCCGGGCCCGACGGTCCCGACGGTCCCGTACCTCGCGCCGGGCGTTCCCGCTGCTCCGGCTCCGCCGGTCACGCCGCCCGTGCCGGTGGGACCCGCAGCACCGGTAGGCCCCGTGGGCCCGGTGGCCCCCGTGCCCGGGCCGCCGCAGCGTCCGGCCCCCGCGCGGATCGACCAGGTGCGGGCCGAGCTGGACGAGCTGAGCGACTATCTGCGCAAGCACGACAGCCGCCCCGAGGGCCACCCCGAGGGCGGACGGTGAGCGTGGCGACCGGACGTGTCGTCGCCGGCCGGTACGAGCTGTCCACGCTCATCGGGCAGGGCGGCATGGGCCAGGTGTGGACGGCGTACGACCAGCGGCTGGACCGGCGCGTGGCGGTGAAGCTGCTGCGCCCGGACAAGGTGGCGGGCCAGGAGGCGGACGAGCTGCGCCGCCGGTTCGTGCGCGAGTGCCGGGTCACCGCGCAGGTCGACCATCCGGGCCTGGTCACGGTGCATGACGCGGGCAGCGAGGGCGAGGAGCTGTTCCTCGTCATGCAGTACGTCGACGGCGCCGACCTGTCCGACCATCTCGCCGAGCACGACCCGTACCCGTGGCAGTGGACGGTCGCGGTGGCCGCGCAACTGTGCGCTGTGCTGAGCGCCGTGCACGCCGTGCCGATCGTCCACCGGGACCTCAAGCCGCGCAATGTGATGGTGAAGCAGGACGGCACGGTCACCGTCCTGGACCTCGGCGTGGCCTCGGTCATGGACACCGACACCACCCGGCTGACCCACACCGGCTCGCCGATCGGCTCGCCCGCCTACATGGCGCCCGAGCAGGCGATGGGCGGCGCGGTCGGCCCGTACACCGACCTGTACGCGCTCGGTGTGCTGATGCACGAACTGCTCAGCGGTGACGTGCCGTTCGTGGGCTCCACGGCGCTGGGCGTGCTGCACCGGCACCTGTACGAGCCCCCGCTGCCGGTACGCCGGATCCGCCCCGAGGTCCCCGAGGCGCTCGAGACCCTGGTGCTGCGCCTGCTCGCCAAGGACCCGCAGCACCGGCCGGCGTCCGCGCAGGAGGTGTACGAGGACCTGGAGCGGCTGCTGCCCGCGCGCGGGACCCCCACCGGGGCGCCGCTGGACCCCACCCGCCCCTTCCTGCGCCCGCACGCCCCCTGGCCGGACCGTGCGCGGACCCCCGCGCCGCAGCCCGCCCCGGTGGCCCCGGCGCCCGCGGCGGCCGGCAAGCCCGATGTCGCCGCCGCCGTGGACGAGGTCAAGCGGCTGCTGGGGGAGGGGCGCATCACCCAGGCCGTGGACATCCTGGGCGCGATCCTGCCCGCCGCCGCCGAACAGCACGGCGAGCACTCCCCGGTCGTCCGCACGCTGCGCAAGCAGTACGCCGCGACGCTCATGGACGACGGCCAGTACCGGCGCGCACTGCCCGAACTGCGCCGGCTCGCCGACGAACGCGCCGCCGAGGCCGGCCAGGCCGACCCGCAGTCGCTGCGCTTCCGCTACGAGGCCGCGCAGTGCCTGGAGCAGCTGGGCGAGCCGGCGGCGGCGCTCGCCGAGTACCGCGCGCTGCTGCCGTACTACGAGAACCAGTACGTCTCCGGTGATCCGCAGCTCGCCCACGAGGTCCGGCGCCGCATCGGCCATCTGCTGCTCGCCCTCGGCGACCGGCCCTCGGCGCACGAGACGCTCGCGCGCCTGCTGATGGACGTGGAGCGCCTCCAGGGCCCCGCCCACCCGCTGGCCGCGGACATCCGCCGCACCCTCCAGTGGCTCGGACAGGTGCGCGGCTAGTTCCGGCCTCCGCGGGTGGTGCGGCTGGTTCCAGCCTTCTCGGGCGATTCGGTGCCCGAAGTCGTGGTGAATCGTTGGTCGAATGGGTTGGCCGGAGCAGTGCCGCTGCCTACCATCGATCACCGCAAGACTTTGTGCACCGTCGCACAATCTCCCCTTGGAGGTTTCCTTGCACCGCCGCCGTCGCACCGCGCTCGTCCTCACCGCCGCGATCGCCGCCGCGGCGCCCCTCCTGACCGCCTGCGGAAACGATGCGCATCCGGGCGCGGCCGCCGTCGTCGGAGGACAGCGGATCACCGTCGCCCAGCTGGAGAGCCGCGTCAACGAGGTCCGCCGGGCACAGCGGGCCGCGGTGCCGGACGAGAGCCAGTACCAGCAGGTTCTCGCCTCCACCAGCAGCCTCACCCGGGACACCCTGCACAACATGGTGCTCGACCGGGTGCTGCACCGGGCCGCGCAGGACGAGGGCGTCACGGTCACCCCCAAGGAGCTCCAGCAGCTGCGCACCGGGCTGGAGCAGCAGGCGGGCGGCGCCAAGGGGCTGGAGACGGCCTGGCTCCAGAAGTACGGCATCGCGCCGGCCCGTCTCGACGACAATCTGCGGCTCCGGCTGGAGGCGCAGAAGCTCGGCGCCAAGCTCGGCACCGACGCCTCCCAGCCCGCCTTCTGGAAGGCCCTGGCCAAGGCGTCCGCGGAACTCCACGTCGACCTCAACCCGCGCTACGGCGCCTGGGACGTGCAGAAGAGCAGCCGGGTGGACGCGAAGACGCCCTGGGTGCGGGAGGTCACCGAGGTGTCGGGCGGACAGCCGCTCACGGCGTAGGACGCGGCCGAGGAGCCGCGGAGGAGCCGCGGAGGAGCCGCGGAGGACCACCAGCCGGTCATACGATCACAGGATCCCTTCGCCCTGTGGATAACCGGATCCGCTCGGGTTCCGCGGTGGGTTACGTTCGGATCGTGAACGAATCCATCCGCGAAGCCACCGGCACCGGCCCCGCCGCCGACCCCGCGGGGTCCGCCGGCCCCGGTCGCGTCGTCCTGCTCACCACCAGCCACCGGGTCGCCCCCGGCCTGCTGTCCTGGCCCGCCTGGCAGGCCCTGCACGCCGCCGACGCCGTGCTCTGCGCGGACGGCGCGCATCCGCAGCTGCCCTATCTGCGGGAGGCCGGGATAGCGGTGGCCGAGGCCGCCCCCACCGCACAGGAGCTGGTCGACGCCTGTGCGGGTGGGCGGACGGTGGTGGTCGTGGCGACCGGCGAGGGCGAGCCCGCGCTCACCGACGGCCTGGCCCGGCTGGCCGGCTCCGGCCGTGTCGCCATGCCGGAGCTGGAGCTGCTGCCCGCCTCCTACGACCTGCCGGGCGCGCGCGTGCTCGACCTCGTCCAGGTGATGGACCAGATCCGGGCCGAGTGCCCGTGGTCCTCCCGGCAGACCCACGAGGGCCTGGCCAAGCACGGCATCGAGGAGATGTACGAGCTGGTCGAGGCGATCGAGGCCGGGGACCGGGTGGAGCTGCGCGAGGAGCTGGGCGACGTGCTGCTCCAGGTGGTCTTCCACTCCCGGATCGCCGAGGAGCACCCGGACGCGCCGTTCTCCATCGACGACGTGGCCGGCGGCATCGTCGCCAAGCTGATCCACCGCCACCCGCATGTCTTCGGCGACGAGAAGGCCGAGACCCCGGAGGACGTCAAGGCGCACTGGCTGCGCACCAAGGCCGAGGAGAAGCAGCGCGACTCGGTCACCGAGGGCGTCCCGCTCGGCCAGCCCGGCCTGGCCCTCGCCGCCAAGCTCGCCTCCCGCGCCCGCACGGCCGGCCTGGACGTCCCGCTGCCCACGGGCGAGGGCGTCGGCTATGAACTCCTCGCCCTGGCCGCCCACGCCGAGGCGAACGGCACCGACCCGGAGGCGGCCCTGCGCGCGGCGGCCCGCGTCTACCGCGACGCGATACGGGCGGCGGAGGGACTGCCGGAGGAGAAGGCGTAACAGGCACGAGAAGGTGCAACAAGGGGAGAAGGCGTACCAGGGGAGAAGGCGTCACAAGGGGGAGGCGCGAGGGGAAGGGGGCGCAGCCGGATACCGTCGAGAGGTGACCGAGCTGCCCCACCCCCCGACCACCCCCGACGCCACCCCCGGCACCCCCGGACCCGTCCCCCCTCCCGCCCCTCCCGCCCTCTTCAGCTGGGAGTTCGCCGCCGACCCCTACCCCGCCTACGCGTGGCTGCGGGAGCACGCGCCGGTGCGGTGGACCCGGTTGCCCAGCGGGGTCGAGGCCTGGCTGGTCACCCGGTACGCCGATGCCAAGCAGGCCCTCGCCGACCAGCGGCTCAGCAAGAACCCGGCGCACCACGACGAGCCCGCGCACGCCAAGGGGAAGACCGGTATCCCCGGGGAGCGCAAGGCCGAGCTGATGACGCACCTGCTGAACATCGACCCGCCGGACCACACGCGGCTGCGCCGGCTGGTGAGCAAGGCGTTCACGCCCCGCCGGGTCGCCGAGTTCGCGCCCCGGGTGCAGGAGCTGACCGACCGCCTCATCGACGGGTTCGCGGCCCGGGGCTCGGCCGACCTCATCCACGAGTTCGCCTTCCCGCTGCCCATCTACGCCATCTGTGACCTGCTCGGTGTCCCGCGCGAGGACCAGGACGACTTCCGGGACTGGGCGGGGATGATGATCCGGCACGGCGGCGGACCCCGGGGCGGGGTCGCGCGGTCCGTCAAGAAGATGCGCGGCTACCTCGCCGAGCTGATCCACAAGAAGCGCGCGGCGCTGCCCGCGGAGCCGGTGCCCGGCGAGGACCTCATCTCCGGTCTCATCCGCGCCTCCGACCACGGCGAGCACCTCACCGAGAACGAGGCCGCGGCGATGGCGTTCATCCTGCTGTTCGCCGGTTTCGAGACGACCGTCAACCTCATCGGCAACGGCACCTACGCGCTGCTCACCCACCCCGGCCAGCGGACCCGGCTCCAGGCGTCCCTGGCCCGCGGCGAACGGGACCTGCTGGAGACCGGTGTCGAGGAGCTGCTGCGCTTCGACGGCCCGGTGGAGCTGGCCACCTGGCGGTTCGCGACCGAGCCGCTGACCATCGGCGGCCAGGACATCGCCCCCGGCGACCCGGTGCTCGTGGTGCTCGCCGCCGCCGACCGGGACCCGGAGCGGTTCGCCGACCCGGACGTGCTGGACCTCGGCCGACGGGACAACCAGCACCTCGGCTACGGCCACGGCATCCACTACTGCCTGGGCGCCCCGCTCGCCCGGCTGGAGGGCCAGAGCGCGCTCGCCACGCTGTTCACCCGCCTGCCCGACCTGCGGCTCGCGGCCGATCCGGCCGAGCTGCGCTGGCGCGGCGGGCTCATCATGCGGGGCCTGCGCACCCTGCCGGTGGAGTTCACGCCGCGCGCCTGAACACCGGCCGACCCGATACCCCGCGGGGCGAGGTGACACACCATCAGCTCTGTGATCTTCACGTGATCTGCGCGGCATGAACTTGTGACAAGTGATCGTTGCCGATACGTTCACCCATCAGCGTGGCGCCCCGCACCAACCGCCACGCCGCTCCTGTTGTCGCACGAAAGGCTTCCGCATGCTCTCCGGGAACGGTCGTCACCGTCGCCCCCGTCAGGCTCCGGCCCTCCTCGTCGCGGCCGGAGTGACCGGCTCCGCCATCGCGATCCCGCTCCTCGGCGCCGCGAGCGCCAACGCGGCCGACGGAACCACCTGGGACAAGGTCGCCGAGTGCGAGAGCGGCGGCTCCTGGAGCGCGAACACCGGCAACGGGTACTACGGCGGTCTCCAGATATCCCAGGACGACTGGGCCAAATACGGCGGCACGCGCTACGCCAGCAGCCCCGACCAGGCGAGCCGTTCGCAGCAGATCGCGGTCGCCGAGAAGATCCTCGCCGACAAGGGCACCACGCCCTGGGCCACCTGCGCCCTGCTGTCCGGGCTGACCGCGAACTCCGGCTCGGTGGACGTCGACACGGGCGTCGGCGGCTCCGGTGGCTCCGGCGGCACGGGTGACGCGTCCGGTTCCACGGACAGCTCCGGTTCGTCCGGCTCGTCGGATTCGGGTACGTCGTCCGACCCGACGACGGGCTCGACGGGCTCGACCGGTTCGGCGGACTCGACGGGCTCGGCTTCCGGTTCCGGCACGGACAGCGGCACCGGCTCCGGCGGCGCCGGCTCCTCCGGCCCCTCCACCTCGACCCAGGACCCCGCCTCGACCCCCTCCTCGGGTACGGGCAAGGGTTCCGGCGCGCACCACGGCAAGGCGCACGGCTCCACCCCGAGCGGCACCCCGAAGCCGGGCACCTCCGCGCCGACCGGCAGCCAGAACCCCAAGGAAAGCGACACTTCCACCCCGGACGCGCCGGAAGCGGACGATCCGGACCCGACCCAGCAGAGCGCCGGCTCCTGGAGCCTGGTGGACACCGGTTCGCTCGGCAGTGGCGGGCGTCACCGTGGGGACAGTGCGGACGAAAGCGTGACAAACGATCAGAACGACGCCGCTTCGGGCCGCCATGCCTCCCGTCGGCCGGAGACTTACACCGTGCGCGCGGGGGACTCTCTCACCTCCATTGCGGACTCCCTTGGGGTCGACGGCGGATGGCATGCCCTCTACGCCGAGAACCAGAAGTCCATCGGGTCCGACCCGAACGACATCAGTGCCGGTCAGACGCTGAAAGTCGGTACCGAAACGGGCGTAAATTAGGGCCAGTTGACGCCCCGCTTGATCGCTAATGTCCGTTTTGGCGAAAGTGTGGGATGAGTCTCAGAAGCCCTGATCGTCTTTGAAATTCCGCCGATCGCGTGTCTACGGTCAGGACCGCTCGCCACCGCGAGCCCCGGCGGTCGCAACGCCGAATCCTGCCAGCGGCCACCCGGGAACAGTCGTCGCTTCGAGCGCCGCAGGCAGGAGCGGGGGAACCAAGGTAGGTGCCGTGACCGGCCGTTGAGGCCGGAACCGGCTTGGGGTGAAGCCGCGCCCCGCGCAAGCGGAGTGCGGCCGGGCAACTCAACCGGCCCGAACCCGACAGCTCACCTCGCAGGCGTCGGTGAGGGGATGATCCATGCTGTTTTCCGGCAAGGGCAAGCACCGTCGTCCGTCCAAGGCCGTCCGCGCCGTCGCACTCGCCGGTGTCGCCGGTGCCGCCGTCGCCGCCCCGCTGATGGCGGCCGGCAACGCCTCCGCCGCCACCGCCTCCCAGTGGGACGCCGTCGCCCAGTGCGAGTCCGGCGGCAACTGGGCCATCAACACCGGCAACGGCTTCTACGGCGGTCTCCAGTTCTCCGCCTCCACCTGGGCCGCGTACGGCGGCACCGCCTACGCCTCGACCGCCGACAAGGCCAGCAAGGCGCAGCAGATCTCCGTCGCCGAGAAGGTCCTCGCCGCGCAGGGCAAGGGCGCCTGGCCGGTCTGCGGCACGGGCCTGACGAGCACGCCGTACAACGGCTCCGCCCCGGCCGGCGGCTCCACGACCAAGAGCACCGGCTCCACGACCAAGAGCACCGGCACCACCAGCCGCTCCACCGACGGGCAGGCCGCCACCCGCTCCACCCAGCGCACCACCCCGTCCCCGAGCAAGACCGTGACCACGCCGACCGGCAAGAAGGTCAAGAAGGGCGACGGCGAGTACAAGGTCGTCGCGGGCGACACCCTCAGCACCATCGCCGAGAAGCACCACGTCCAGGGCGGCTGGAAGAAGCTGTTCGACCTGAACAAGGACATCGTCACGGACGCCGACCTGATCTACCCGGGCCAGCAGCTGCACCTGAAGTGACCCGCGGCCCCGCGCAGAGCCACAGCGCCCTCACCACCGGGCCCCCCACACTCGTCGCCGAGTGAAGCCCCGGTGAGGGCCGACCCCCCGTCCCCGCGGGCCCCCCGCCCCGGCGCGTTCTCCCCCGTACGCGCCGGGGCGGGGCTTTTCCATGACCGGCCCTCGGCCACTCCGGGCCGGCCCGGCTCTTTGCCGAGCCGTCGTCCTCTTTGCCGAGCCGTCGTCCGCTGTTCTTCCGCACCCCCCTTTGTTCCGACGGTGAACAATGGGTACCGTCTGCGTGTCCTTCCCCGTCCACGGGCCGGTCGGTCGGCTGGCCGATGGCCCTGGGGCGGTTAGGCTCTAGTCGCAAGGCACAGCCGTAAGGCAGACCGCCCCGCACTTCCAGCGTCACATCCAAGAAGGAGATGCTCGTGCCGTCCATCGACGTCGTCGTAGCCCGGGAAATCCTGGACTCCCGAGGCAACCCCACGGTCGAGGTCGAGGTCGGCCTCGACGACGGCAGCACGGGTCGTGCCGCCGTCCCGTCCGGCGCCTCGACCGGCGCCTTCGAGGCCATCGAGCTCCGCGACGGCGACCCGAACCGCTACCTGGGCAAGGGTGTCGAGAAGGCCGTCCTGGCCGTCATCGAGCAGATCGGCCCCGAGCTGGTCGGCTACGACGCCACCGAGCAGCGCCTGATCGACCAGGCCATGTTCGACCTGGACGCCACCGACAACAAGGGCTCCCTCGGCGCCAACGCCATCCTCGGCGTCTCCCTCGCCGTCGCCCACGCCGCCTCCGAGGCCAGCGACCTCCCCCTCTTCCGCTACCTGGGCGGCCCGAACGCGCACCTGCTGCCGGTGCCGATGATGAACATCCTGAACGGCGGCTCGCACGCCGACTCCAACGTGGACATCCAGGAGTTCATGATCGCCCCGATCGGCGCGGAGTCCTTCTCCGAGGCCCTGCGCTGGGGTGCCGAGGTCTACCACACCCTGAAGAAGGTCCTGAAGAACAAGGGCCTGGCCACCGGCCTCGGCGACGAGGGCGGCTTCGCCCCGAACCTCGGCTCCAACCGTGAGGCCCTGGACCTCATCCTGGAGGCGATCAAGGAGGCCGGCTACACCCCCGGCGAGCAGATCGCCCTCGCCCTCGACGTGGCCGCGTCCGAGTTCTACAAGGACGGCTCCTACGTCTTCGAGGGCAAGAACCGCTCGGCCGCCGAGATGACCGAGTACTACGCCGAGCTGGTCGAGGCGTACCCGCTGGTCTCCATCGAGGACCCGCTGTTCGAGGACGACTGGGACGGCTGGAAGACCATCACCGACAAGCTCGGTGACAAGGTCCAGCTGGTCGGCGACGACCTGTTCGTCACCAACCCCGAGCGCCTCGCCCGCGGCATCGAGGAGGGCACCGCCAACGCCCTGCTGGTCAAGGTCAACCAGATCGGCTCGCTGACCGAGACCCTGGACGCCGTCGAGCTGGCCCAGCGCAACGGCTTCAAGTGCATGATGTCCCACCGCTCCGGCGAGACCGAGGACGTCACCATCGCCGACCTGGCCGTCGCCACCAACTGCGGCCAGATCAAGACCGGTGCCCCGGCCCGCTCCGAGCGCGTCGCCAAGTACAACCAGCTGCTGCGCATCGAGGAGATCCTCGACGACGCCGCGGTGTACGCCGGCCGCAGCGCCTTCCCGCGCTTCAAGGGCTGAGCCGGCAGACAGCCGAGCCGGCAGAGGGCTGAGCCAGTAGGGGCTAAGTCCTCGCCAGTCGTACGTACGTCCCCGTACCCGGTCCCGTACCGTGTCCGGGGACGTACGCACGTGTGCGAGCAGCAGGCGACAGACAAGGGGAGGCGGTACGCCAGATGGCCGTGAAGGACCGGGACCGTTTCTCCACCGCGACCAGGCTGCGGCTGCTCGGCGAGCAGACCGCGGCCCGGGTCTACCGCTCCCAGACCAAACGGCAGGCCCGCCGCTCCCGGCTCACCGGACGGGCGGCGCTGCTCGCGCTGGTGCTGTGCTCGCTGATCGTCGCCCTCGCGTACCCGATGCGGCAGTACGTCTCCCAGCGCGCCCAGATCTCCGACCTCCAGCGGCAGCAGGAACAGGCGCGCGAGCGCGTGGAGCAGCTGCGCGACCTCAAGGCGCGCTGGCAGGACGACTCCTACGCCGAGCAGCAGATCCGGCGGCGGCTGCACTACGTGATGCCCGGCGAGACCGGGTACGTGGTGGTCGACCCCGGCGCGGCCCGGCAGTCCCGCACCGACCTGCGCGCCGCCCACCGGCCCTGGTACGCGAACGTCTGGGACGGGATCGACAAGTCCGACGCCTCCGACCAGTGACCGGTACCGTCGGCTGAGCAGCAGCCTCGGCCATCGGCCGGCCACCGACGACACGTCCTCGGCCGGCCACCGACAGAAAGTCTTTCGAAAGCAGTCATGGAAACGCCTCCGCCGCCCACTCCGCGCACCGAGCCCACCGACGCGGACGTCGAGGCCTTCAAGCAGCAGCTGGGCCGCCCGCCGCGGGGCCTTCGGGCCATCGCGCACCGCTGCCCGTGCGGTCAGCCGGACGTCGTGGAGACGGCTCCCCGGCTCCCCGACGGCACGCCCTTCCCGACGCTGTACTACCTGACGTGCCCCAAGGCGTCCTCCGCCATCGGCACGCTGGAGGCGAACGGCGTGATGAAGGAGATGTCCGAGCGGCTCCAGAGCGACCCGGAGCTGGCCGCCGCCTACCGGGCCGCGCACGAGGACTACATCCGGCGCCGGGACGAGATCGAGGTGCTCCAGGGCTTCCCGAGCGCGGGCGGCATGCCGGACCGGGTGAAGTGCCTGCACGTCCTGGTGGCCCACTCGCTGGCCGCCGGGCCGGGTGTGAACCCGCTCGGCGACGAGGCGCTCGCGATGCTGCCGGAGTGGTGGCGCAAGGGCGCCTGCGTGACGCTCGGCCAGGCCGGGCCCGAACACACCGAGGGGGAGGACAAGTGACCCGTGTCGCCGCCATCGACTGCGGTACGAACTCGATCCGTCTGCTGGTCGCGGACGCCGACCCGGCCACCGGTGAACTGGTCGACCTGGACCGGCGGATGACGATCGTGCGGCTCGGCCAGGGCGTCGACCGCACCGGCCGGCTCGCGCCCGAGGCGCTGGAGCGGACGTTCGCCGCGTGCCGCGAGTACGCGGAGATCATCAAGAAGCACGGCGCCGAGCGGCTCCGCTTCGTGGCGACCTCGGCCTCCCGGGACGCCGAGAACCGCGACGACTTCGTGCGCGGCGTGCTGGACATCCTCGGGGTCGAGCCGGAGGTCATCAGCGGCGACCAGGAGGCCGAGTACTCCTTCATGGGCGCCACCAAGGACCTGAAGAGCCGGGACGACCTCGCCAGGCCGTATCTGGTCGTGGACATCGGCGGCGGCTCCACGGAGTTCGTGGTCGGCGAGGAGCACGCCCGGGCCGCACGGTCCGTGGACATCGGCTGTGTCCGGATGACCGAGCGGCACCTGGTGCGGGACGGCAAGGTGACCGACCCGCCGACCGAGGAGCAGATCGCCGCGATAAGGGCCGACATCGAGGCCGCGCTCGACCTGGCCGAGCAGACGGTCCCGCTGCGCGAGGCCCGGACCCTGGTGGGCCTGGCCGGCTCGGTCACGTCGGTCTCCGCGATCGCCCAGGAGCTGCCGGAGTACGACTCCGAGCGCGTCCACCACTCCGTGGTCGGCTACGAGCGGGTCCGGGAGATCACCGAGTGGCTGCTGCGCTCGACGCACGCCGAGCGCGCGGCGATCCCCTCGCTGCATCCGGGGCGGGTGGACGTCATCGGGGCGGGCGCCCTGGTGCTGCTCGCGATCATGGAGCGGATCGGCGCCGAGGAGGTCATCGTCAGCGAGCACGACATCCTCGACGGGACCGCGTGGTCGGTGGCGTAGCTCTCTTTTGTTACCGGCCAGTAGCCGTCGGCTGAGCAGGTCGGATAACGTTTGAGCGACTTCGAGGGGCCCTGCGGGGCCCCTCGGTGACAAGCCGCCGGGAACCTTCGTGAAGTTCTTCACAAGATATTGCCCCCTGGCGGGCCGCCGCGGGGTGCTGTATGGCCCTTCCGGGGGGTCAAGAGCCGTTTGAACATGTTCAGATGACAGGCGAGAGAAGGCCTCGGAACGGTGCGTTCCGAGGGTGTTCCGACACCCTCACGCACCCCCCGAGTGCCCGGAGAGGCAGCTCACGCGGCATTGACAACGGGGCGAACCGGTTCACGGTTCCCCGAGCGCACCATGATCTGCGTCACGCGGGTCGGGGAGTGTAGCACAGGCCCTGTCGGACCTTGTGAAGGGGCGCACGAGCGACCCCCTCCCGGCGGGTGGATACTCGATGCCATGAGCACCACGGAGCGTCCCAGGATCCTCGTAGTAGGCGGTGGGTACGTAGGCCTGTACGCAGCTCGGCGCATCCTCAAGAAGATGCGCTACGGCGAGGCGACCGTCACGGTCGTCGACCCCCGGTCGTACATGACCTACCAGCCCTTCCTCCCCGAAGCCGCCGCCGGCAACATCTCCCCTCGCCACGTCGTCGTCCCGCTGCGACGCGTGCTGCCGAAGGCGGAGGTCCTCACCGGCCGGGTCACCACCATCGACCAGGACCGCAAGGTCGCCACGATCGCCCCGCTGGTGGGCGAGGCGTACGAGCTGCCCTTCGACTACCTGGTCATCGCCATGGGCGCGGTCTCCCGCACCTTCCCGATCCCCGGCCTCGCCGAGCAGGGCATCGGCATGAAGGGCATCGAGGAGTCCATCGGCCTGCGCAACCACGTGCTGGAGCAGCTGGACAAGGCCGACTCCACGACCGACGAGGAGATCCGCCGCAGGGCGCTCACCTTCGTCTTCATCGGCGGTGGCTTCGCGGGCGCGGAGACCATCGGCGAGGTCGAGGACATGGCCCGCGACGCGGCCAAGTACTACAAGAACGTGTCCCGTGAGGACATGCGGTTCATCCTCGTCGACGCCGCCGACAAGATCCTGCCCGAGGTCGGCCCCAAGCTCGGCCAGTACGGCAAGGAGCACCTGGAGAGCCGGGGCGTGGAGATCTACCTCTCCACCTCCATGGACTCCTGCGTCGACGGCCACGTGGTGCTGAAGAACGGCCTCGAGGTCGACGCCAACACCATCGTGTGGACCGCCGGCGTCAAGCCGAACCCGGCCCTCGCCCGCTTCGGTCTGCCGCTCGGCCCGCGCGGCCACGTGGACTGCGAGCCGACCCTCCAGGTCAAGGGCACGGACTACATCTGGGCCGCCGGTGACAACGCACAGGTCCCGGACCTCGTCGGCCGCAAGGCGGGCAACGAGAACGCCTGGTGCCCGCCGAACGCCCAGCACGCGCTGCGCCAGGCCCGGGTCCTCGGCGACAACGTGGTCTCCGGCATGCGGGGCTTCCCGCAGAAGGAGTACTCGCACGCCAACAAGGGTGCGGTGGCCGGTCTCGGCCTGCACAAGGGCGTGGCGATGATCGTCATGGGCAAGATGAAGATCAAGCTCAAGGGCCGTCTCGCCTGGTACATGCACCGTGGCTACCACGGTCTGGCGATGCCGACCTGGAACCGCAAGATCCGCGTCTTCGCCGACTGGACCCTCGGCATGTTCCTCAAGCGCGAGGTCGTCTCCCTGGGCGCCATGGAGAACCCGCGCGAGGAGTTCTACGAGGCCGCCAAGCCGGCGCCGGTCGCCGCCGCCGGCAAGACCGAGGCGAAGGCCAAGGCCTCCTGACCTCCCCCGGTCGCTGAACGGCCGTACGGCCGAACCAACCGAAGGACCTCCTGCCATCCGTGGTGCAGGAGGTCCTTCGGCGTTCCCGGGGATACTCGTGCGGCGCGTCCCTGGCAGGAAACGGCCAGTCGGCCCGGTGCGGGACTACGAATGAGGGCTCCGGGTGTTTACGTGCCAACCGGCATCCGGGATCGTCGTCTTGGAGGTGTGCCATGGCCGACGCCGCGTCGCGGCTGAGGAGTCTTGCCGAGCAGCTGCTGGGAGCCCCGCTCCCGGTGAGGATCAGGGCCTGGGACGGCTCCGAGGCGGGGCCGGCCGATGCGCCGGCGCTCGTCGTACGCAACCGGCGCGCCCTGCGCCGCATGCTCTTCAAGCCGGGCGAACTGGGCCTGGCCCGCGCCTGGGTGGCCGGGGACCTGGAGATCGAGGGTGACCTGTACACCGCGCTGGACGCGATGGCCGGGCTGGTCTGGGAGCGCGAC
Source organism: Streptomyces sp. NPDC031418 (assembly GCF_055581605.1). Taxonomy (NCBI): domain Bacteria; kingdom Bacillati; phylum Actinomycetota; class Actinomycetes; order Kitasatosporales; family Streptomycetaceae; genus Streptomyces; species Streptomyces sp. NPDC031418. Next base: position 81,198 of record NZ_JBVIJC010000019.1, on the reverse strand, counting down.
GAGGACGCGCCCGGCCTCCTCCAGACCCTGCGCGACCCCGCCGTCCGGGCCGCCGGCCGCGAGCTGCTGAAGCTCGCCGGCCCGCCGGTGCCGCCCGCCCCGCCGGGCGAGGAGGTCCGCCGGCCCCGCCGGGGACTGCACACCCGGCGCACCGACAAGCGGGCCATCAGCCACCACTACGACGTCGGCAACGACTTCTACGAGCTGGTCCTCGGCCCCTCCATGGTGTACTCCTGCGCCTACTGGGAGGACGGCGGAACCCTGGAGTCCGCCCAGCGCGACAAGCTGGAACTGGTCTGCCGCAAGCTGGGCCTGAAGGAGGGTCAGCGGCTGCTGGACGTCGGCTGCGGCTGGGGCTCGATGGCCATCCATGCGGCCCGTGAGCACGGCGTCAGCGTCGTCGGGATCACCCTGTCGCAGGAACAGGCCGCGTACGCCCGCAAGCGCGTCGCGGACGAGGGACTGACCGACCGGGTGGAGATCCGGGTCCAGGACTACCGGGACGTCGTGGACGGCCCCTACGACGCGATCTCCTCCATCGGCATGGCCGAACACGTCGGCGCCGAACGCTATCTGGAGTACGCGCGCCAGCTGTACGCCCTGCTGAAGCCCGGCGGCCGGCTGCTCAACCACCAGATCGCCCGCCGCCCCCAGCGCGACGAAGCGGCCTACGAGGTGGACGCGTTCATCGACGCCTACGTCTTCCCCGACGGCGAACTCGCCCCGGTCGGCACCACCGTCACCCAGCTGGAGCGGGCCGGGTTCGAGGTCCGGGACGTGGAGGCGATCCGCGAGCACTACGCCCGCACCCTGCGCCGCTGGGTGGCCAACCTGGAGGCCGGCTGGGACCGCGCGGTCGGCCTGACCAGCCCCGGCCGGGCCCGGGTCTGGCTGCTGTACATGGCCGCCTGCGCGCTCGCCTTCGAACGCAACCGCATCGGCGTCAACCAGGTCCTGGCGATCCGCACCCCCGACTCCGGCGCCCCCGGGCTGCCGCTGCGGACCCGCACCTGGACCGCCTGACCCTCTGGGTACGACGGGAAAGGGGGCCCCTTGCCCAGGGGCCCCCTTTCCCGTCGTACGACCGTCATCCGGCCCTTGCTCGGCCTTACCGCCCTTGCTCGGTTCTACTCGGCCTTGATGGCCGCGAGCATGTTGAGCCGGGCCGCGCGCCGGGCCGGCCACAGGGCGGCGAGGACGCCGACCACGCCCGCCAGCAGCAGGAACAGCGCCATCCGGCCCCAGGGCAGGACCAGTTCGTAGGTCGGCATCTTGGTGCCGAGCAGCTCGCCGGCCGCCCAGCCGAAGAACACGCCCAGGCCGATGCCGAGGACCCCGCCGAACAGGGAGATCACCAGGGACTCCAGACGGACCATCCGCTTGACCGCCTTGCGGTCCAGGCCGATCGCGCGGAGCATGCCGATCTCCTGGGAGCGCTCGAAGACGGACATGGCCAGGGTGTTGATCACGCCCAGGACCGCGACGATCACCGCCATGCCGAGCAGGCCGTAGACCATGTTCAGCATCATCGTGAACATCTGCGCGATGTCATGGGAGATGTCCTGCTTGTCCTGGATCTTGATCGCCGGGTTCAGGCCGAGCACCTTCGCCAGCCGGTCCTTCGTCGCCTCCGAGGCGCCGTCCGCCGTCTTCACCATGACCTGCATGTCGGACGGGTGGGCCAGATGCGGGGTGAGGACGGTGTCGTCGAGGATGATCCCGTTGATCATCTGGTTGCCCTCGTAGACCCCGGCGACGGTCAGCCGCCGTGCCGTGCCGTCCTCGAAGTGCGCGGTGAACCGGGACCCGGCGTGCCAGCCGTACTGCTCGGCCCGGTCCTTGTCCACGACCACCCGGGTGCCGCCCACCGTGAACGAGCCCTCGTCCACCGTCAGGTCGGTCAGCTTCCCGATGGCCGAGCCGTCGACCCCGGTCAGGTACTCGGTCGTGCCGTCGATCCGGGACGCGGCGTTGCGCAGCGGGCTGCTGGCGGTCACGCCGTCGGTGGCGGCCAGCTTCTTCGCCACGTCCGGGGAGAGGGGCGAGCGGTTGGCCATCGAGACGACGTAGTCCGCGCGGATCGCCGAGGAGGCCATCTTGTCGATGGACGTCTGGAGGCTGCCCGCCATCACCGTCATCCCGGTGATCAGGGTCAGGCCGATCATCAGCGCCGACGCGGTGGCCGCCGTACGGCGCGGGTTGCGCACCGCGTTCTGCCGGGCCAGCCGGCCCGAGACCCCGAACGCGCGCAGCACCGGCGCGGCCGCCGCGACCAGCGGCCGGGACAGCAACGGGGTCAGCACGAACACGCCGACGATCAGCAGGACGGCGCCGAGACCCATCGGGGCCTGCGCGGAGTCGGCGCTCATCGTGGTGGCCGCGAGGACCACCGTCACACCGGCCGCCGCGAACAGCGCGCCGAGGGTGTTGCGCAGCACCAGCGACCTGGTGGTCGCCTTGGCGTGCACGCTGCTCATCGCCGCCACCGGCGGGATCCTCGCGGCCCGGCGGCCGGGCAGCCAGGCGGCCAGCATGGTGATGAGGACACCGACCGCGAGGGCGGCCGCCACGGTGCCCGGGGTGATCACCAGCGGCCCGTCCGGCACGCTCGCGCCGAAGGAGCCGAGCAGCGCCCGCAGGCCCGCGCCGATGCCGACACCGGCGGCCAGACCGGCCACCCCGGCGACCGCGCCGACCACGAACGCCTCGACGAGCACGGACCGGGTCACCTGCCGGCGGGAGGCGCCGACCGCGCGGAGCAGCGCCAGCTCGCGGGTGCGCTGGGCGACCAGCATGGTGAAGGTGTTGGCGATGATGAAGGTGCCGACGAACAGCGCGATGCCGGCGAAGACCAGCAGGGTCTGCTTCAGGCTGCTCATCGAGTCGGCGATCGCCTTCGCCTGGTCGTCGGCGAGCCGGGCGCCGGTGGTGGTCTCCACCAGGCGGGACGGCAGGGCCCGGTCCAGCCCGGCCTTCAGCGCGGACTGGCTGGTGCCCGGAGCGGCCCGGACGTCGATCTCGTCGTACGTGCCCTTCTTGCCGAACAGCTTCTGCGCGGTCGGCGTGTCGAACAGGGCGAGGCTGCCGCCGGCGGAGACGTTGCCGTCGTCGGTGGTGAAGATGCCGGCGAGGGTCGGGGTGAGCACCGGGCCGTTCACGGACAGCCGCACGGTGTCGCCGACCCGGTAGCCGGCGCGCTCGGCGGTCTTGGAGTCGAGCAGCACCTCGCCGCTGCCGTGCGGGGCGTGGCCGCTGACCAGCGGGTACCGGGTGTCCTTGGTGCCCCAGTAGTTGCCGCCGGCGGACTGCCAGTCGCCGCCGGCCAGCTTGCCGTGCCGGTCGGCGACGGCGGTGAAGCCGCTGACGACACCGGTCGCGGAGGCGGCGCCGGGAACCTTCGCGGCCCGCTCCAGCAGGGCCTGGGTCAGCTCGGGTGTCCTGCCGACCTGATCGCCCTTGGACTCCTGGTACGTGGGCCGTACGGCGACGTCGACGCCGTCGAAGCCCTTGGCGCTGCTCTTCTGGTAGGCGTCGGAGATGGTGTTGGTGAAGACGAGGGTGCCGGAGACGAACGCGACGCCGAGCATGACGGCGAGCACGGTCATCAGCAGCCGGGCCTTGTGCGCGAGGACGGTGCGCAGGGCGGTGCGGAACATCAGCTGACACGGCCCTTCGCGTCGAACTGCTTCATGGTGTCGAGGACCGACTCGGCGGTGGGGGCGTACATCTCGTCCACGATCCGGCCGTCCGCGAGGAAGATCACGCGGTCCGCGTAGGCGGCGGCCACCGGGTCGTGCGTGACCATGACGACGGTCTGGCCCAGCTCGCGTACGGAGTTGCGCAGAAAGCCGAGCACTTCGGCGCCGGAGCGCGAGTCCAGGTTTCCGGTCGGCTCGTCCCCGAAGATGATCTCGGGCCGGGAGGCGAGGGCGCGGGCGACGGCCACGCGCTGCTGCTGGCCGCCGGAGAGCTGGGCGGGCCGGTGGCTCAGCCGCCCGGACAGACCGACCATCTCGATGACGCGATCGAGCCAGGCCTTGTCGGGCTTCCGCCCGGCGATGTCCATCGGCAGGGTGATGTTCTCCAGCGCGGTCAGCGTGGGCAGCAGGTTGAACGCCTGGAAGATGAAGCCGATCTTGTCCCGGCGCAGCTTGGTGAGCTGCTTGTCCTTCAGGGAGCCCAGCTCGGTCTCGCCGATCCGCACCGAGCCCGAGGAGAAGGTGTCCAGGCCCGCCACGCAGTGCATCAGCGTGGACTTGCCGGAGCCGGACGGGCCCATGATCGCGGTGAACTCGGCCTGCCGGAAGTCCACGGAGACCCGGTCCAGGGCGACCACCCGGGTCTCACCCTGCCCGTAGATCTTTGACAGCTCGGTGGCGCGTGCGGCCACGGCCGTGGTCCGGCCGGCGGTGGGGGTGGTGGTCACGGGAGGGTGCTCCTGTCGGGACGACGAGTGGTTCAGGGGACCTCTCCATCGTTCCGGCGCGGGACGGCCGTGTAGTCAGACGCAGAACGGGTTCCGGAGGGCGACTCGGGTCGGACCCGGGGCCGCCGTGTCATACCTGGGAAGGACCACCGACCCCGAGACCGGGCAACGTCAAGGGAGCGTCAGCACTGTCAAGGGAGTGTCGGGCATTGTCGAGAACGGGTGGAACACCCTCGTTCAGACGGTGAAATTCCGTCATTTCGCGTGCGTCGGCAGACGCCCCGCGTCAGGCTATTGGCAAGTGCGGATGGCTTGTTCCTTGGGCTGATGCACCCTCAGACGTCAATAAAATAAGACAACATCGGTCCGCCCTTCCGCTGTTCGGGGGATGCGTCCCGATAGGCTCGGAACCCGAAGCGGAGCCCACGGCCTGCCCGGATGGTGGAATGCAGACACGGCGAGCTTAAACCTCGCTGCCCCTTCGCGGGCGTGCCGGTTCAAGTCCGGCTCCGGGCACCACCACGCCCCTAGGGGGCACCCTCGGTGCGATCACCCATGGCCAGGAATCACCCGGCCGCGTAGCGTGTTGCTCAGCACGGCAGGGGAAAGATCCTCCTCAGGTATCACGTCGATCCTTTGCCAATCCATTACGCTTTGAGCCAAGGCTGCGCACGGCAGCCATGGAGGAGTGAGATGAGGAGCAGCAACCCGGTCTTCTCGCGACGGGGGTTCAGCCGCGACCACGGCTACGCCGGCTTCAACACCGCACCGCAGGCCGGGTACGCACAGGGCAACCCGTACGCGCAGAGCCCCTACGGCCAGAACCCCTACGCGCAGAACCCGTACGCCCAGCAGGGCGTCGGCACGCCACCGCAGGCCCCGGTCACCACCGACCGGATGACCATGGACGACGTGGTCGTCCGCTCGGCCATCACGCTCGGCACGGTCGCCGTCGGCGCCGTCCTCGCCTGGGCGCTGCTGCCGGTCTCGGCCACCAGCTACGGCCTGGCCGTCGGCTCGGCGATCGTCGCGTTCGTCCTGGCGATGGTGCAGAGCTACCGCCGCACCCCCTCGCCCGCGCTGATCCTCGGGTACGCCGCCTTCGAGGGCGTCTTCCTCGGCGTCCTCAGCGAGATGTACAACAGCCGCTGGCAGGGCGCGCCCTTCCAGGCGGTGCTCGGCACCATGGCGGTCTCGGCCGCGACCCTGCTGGTCTACAAGGCCGGCTGGGTCCGCGTCACCGCGCGGTACGCCCGCATCGGCATCGCCATCGCGATGGCCTTCTTCGTGGTCATGGCGGTCAACCTGCTGCTGGTCGCCTTCGGCGTCGCCGAGAACGGCGGTCTGCGCAGCTTCGGCCCGCTCGGCGCGCTCGTCGGCATCGTCGCGATCCTGCTCGGGGCGTTCTTCCTGACGCTCGACTTCAAGCAGATCGAGGACGGCATCGCCTACGGCGCCCCGCGCCACGAGTCCTGGCTCGCCGCGTTCGGTCTCACCATGACCCTGGTGTGGATCTACGTGGAGATGCTGCGGCTGGTGGCCATCTTCACCAACAACGACTAGCGCCTGCCCCGTCGTTGCGAAGGGCCCCGGGTTCCGACCCGGGGCCCTTCGCCATGCAGGGGGAGCGGTGGCTAGCGCAGCTTGCGGGCCGCCCTCCTCAGGTCGTACTCGTGCACGAGCGCCTTCGCGTGGCCGTACGCGAGGTCGTACTCGTGCCGGAGCCAGCTGACCTTCTCCTCGAAGCGGAAGAGTGACGGGCCTTCTTCGACGGTGCGCAGCCAGTCGGAGACTTCACGACCGGTGCAGTGCGGGATGCGGGCGAGCAGATTGCGATGGGTCTCCTCGGAGAAGACTTGGGACATCGGCGCCTCCGAACGCAAAGGGGATGTAAGCCGGTCCTTCACGTCACCGTGCCTGAGCGTTCGCGTATTGGCAACAGTCCGGCACGTTACGCTCGGCGCGTGGTTGATACGACGCCCCTGACCCAAGCAGTGGATCACTTCGCCGACCGGCTGCGGGCCGCTCCGCAGAGCCGGCTCCAGAGAGGCGCCGCCGCGGAGGCGCTGGCGCTGGCCCGGCAGTTGGCCGGATGGGCGCAGCGCGTCGAGGAGCCCGGGACCGAGCTTCGGGAGATGCCGGACGCCGGGATGTTCGCGGCGGCCGACCAGATCCTCGTGGCGGCCCACGATCTGGCGGTGGTGCTGGCGAGCGACGACCAGGTCGCGGAGGCGGTGCGGCTGGTCGAGGAGGCGCGGAAGCGGGCGGGGGTCTGAGGCCCTACAGGGACGCGATCACCCGGTCGGCCAGGATGTAGACCATGTCCGTGCCGTTCTCGCCGCAGGCGAAGGTGAGGGTGTAGGCGCCGGAGATGCCCGAGCCGCCCAGCAGGTAGGGAGCCTCGCCCGCCTCCACCGCGGCCGCCAGACGCTCCGCCGTCTCGCGGTGGCCCGGCGTCATGCACAGGGTGGTGCCGTCGGCGAAGACATAGACGTCGAGCGTGCCGAGCGGGCCCGGGCGGACGTCGGACAGCTCGACGCGCTCGGCGGCCAGCTGCTCCAGCGTGGTCACCGTACGCTCGTGGTCGTTCACGGCGGGCGACTGCACCGGGACGAAGTCCGGGTGCGAGGGGTGGCGACGGCGTGCGGCGGCCAGCTCCGGGGACTCCCCGGAGAACTCGTCGGCGTCGGCGCCCGGCTCGGCGACCGGCTCCAGGCCCACGAAGTCGCTCTGCCGCGGCAGGAACAGCTCGGTGTCCGGCAGGCCCAGCAGCGAGGGAGTGTCGGAGGCGTCCCGCGCCTCCTGCGCCGCCCAGAAGGCGCGCGCCTCGGCAAGCTCCCGCTCCCGCTCCTCCGCGAGCGCCTCGGCCACGGCCGCGCGTATCTGGTCGGCGGCGGCCGACGTGCGGGCGTTCGGCAGCAGCGCGCGCGTGGTGGCGTGCTGGTTCTCGGCGAGCTGGGCCTGCAGCTCCGTGAGCTGGCGGCGCAGCTTCAGGACGGTGCGCAGGACGGCGACGCCCACGGCGCCCGTGGCGGCCGTGGTGAGCAGCAGGGCGATCGGCATGGCGCTCACTGACGTACTCCCAGGTTCAAAGTCGACCCCCGACTTCCTACATCAGCTTGAAGGGCGGACTAACCAACTGTCAGTGCGTAACGTCACGAAACGGACAGGACTTTTGGCTCATGGTTTCGTTGTGTACCGCGCTGACCTTCACTGACCTGCACCGATGTGTCCGGCGCGTCAGATAGGTCACATCCTGGGGGAGATTGGATCACAGAAAGGCCCAGAACCTGGGAGTTTCCTCGGTTCTGGGCCCCTGGCCGACATAACGTGGCCGGTTCGCTACCGACCGTGCGTCAGCTCAGCCGCTCGATGACCATGGCCATGCCCTGGCCGCCGCCGACGCACATGGTCTCCAGGCCGAACTGCTTGTCGTGCCACTGGAGGGAGTTGATCAGCGTGCCGGTGATCCGGGCGCCGGTCATGCCGAAGGGGTGGCCGACGGCGATGGCGCCACCGTTGACGTTCAGCCGGTCGATGTCGATGCCCAGCTCCCGGTAGGAGGGGATCACCTGGGCGGCGAAGGCCTCGTTGATCTCGACCAGGTCGATGTCGCCGATGGTCAGGCCGGCCCGGCGCAGTGCCTGCTTCGACGCCTCGACCGGGCCGAGGCCCATGATCTCGGGGGACAGGCCGGAGACGCCGGTGGACACGATCCGCGCGAGCGGGGTCAGACCCAGTTCGCGGGCCTTGGTGTCCGACATGATGACGACGGCGGCGGCACCGTCGTTGAGCGGGCAGCAGTTGGCGGCGGTGACCAGGCCGTCCGGGCGGAAGACGGGCTTCAGACCCGACACGCCCTCCAGTGTGACGCCGGCGCGCGGGCCGTCGTCCTTGCTGACGACCGTGCCGTCGGGCAGCGTCACCGGGGTGATCTCGCGCTCCCAGAAGCCGTTCTTGATGGCTTCCTCGGCGAGGTTCTGCGAGCGGACGCCGAACTCGTCCATGTCCTGGCGGGTGACGCCCTTGAGCCGGGCCAGGTTCTCGGCGGTCTGGCCCATCGCGATGTACGGGTCGGGGAGCAGGCCGTCCTCGCGCGGGTCGTGCCAGGTGGAGCCGGTCGACTCGGCCACCGCGGCGGTACGGGCCTCGGCCTCGGCGAACAGCGGGTTGTGCGTGTCGGGCAGGCCGTCGGAGCTGCCCTTGATGTAGCGGGAGACGGTCTCGACGCCGGCCGAGATGAAGACGTCGCCCTCGCCGGCCTTGATGGCGTGCAGGGCCATGCGGGAGGTCTGGAGCGAGGAGGAGCAGTACCGGGTGATGGTGCAGCCCGGAAGGTGGTCCATGCCCATCTGTACGGCGACCACGCGGCCGAGGTTGTGGCCCTGCTCACCGCCGGGGAGGCCGCAGCCGAGCATCAGGTCGTCGATGTCCCGCGGGTCCAGCTCGGGGATCTTGGCGAGGGCCGCCTGGATGATGGTGGCGGTGAGGTCGTCGGGGCGCAGATCCTTGAGGGAACCCTTGCCGGCGCGGCCGATGGGGGAGCGGGCGGTCGAGACGATGACGGCTTCGGGCATCACGGCTCCAGTGGGGCTGAGTTTGGCATGGCCGCTTGGGAAGTTACCGGTACGTATGGCCCAGGTCACCGGTGTCGTGGTGTGACACTGGCCGCACTTTCTAAGCGCTTGCTTGGCCACGGCTTGCTTGGTCGCGGCTTGCTTGGCTTCGCTTGCTTGGCCGCAGTGCCGTACCCCCGGGCCCTTGTCCGTCCAGCCTCCCACTCGGCCGGGGGACGGTCACGGGGACGGGGTGACCGCCTCCGGTTCGGGGACCTGGCGCCGGCGCCGGCGTTTGAGCAGGGCCCACGGGCCGCGCGGGCCCGTCGGCATCGCCGCCGTGACCTCCGTGCCCGCCTCGGAGGCGGCCTCCGCGGCGGCCCGCGCCACCGGCAGGAAGCCCTCGCGGCGCGACACGTCCGGCCGCTCCTCCTCCGGCCACAGACCCAGCGCGGCGCACACGGTGGGCAGTATGGCCATCGCCGCCGTCGCATACCCCTCCGCCGAGGGGTGGTAGTTGTCGGGGCCGAACAGCTCTCGCGGGTTCGCCTCGAACTCCGGGCCCAGCAGATCACCGAGGGACACCGTGCGGCCCCCCTGCTCCACCACCCCGATCGTCTGGGCCGCCGCCAGCTGCCGCGAGGCCCGCCGGGCCAGCCAGCGCAGCGGCTGCTGCACCGGTTCGATCGTGCCCAGGTCGGGACAGGTGCCGACCACCACCTCGGCGCCGGCCGTGCGCAGCCGCCGTACCGCCGCCGACAGATGCCGCACCGAGCGGGTCGGCGGCATCCGGTGCGTCACGTCGTTCGCGCCGATCATGATCACGCAGATGTCCGGGACGGGGGCCGAGGAGGACAGCACCAGGCTCACCTGGCGGTCCAGGTCGTCGGACTGGGCGCCGGGGAGCGCCACATTGCGCAGCTCCACCGGGCGTTCCGCCACCGCCGCCAGGCCCGAGGCCAGCAGCGCCCCCGGGGTCTGCCCGGCGCGGTGCACCCCCTGACCGGCCGCCGTGGAGTCGCCCAGCAGGGTCAGCCGCAACGGCACCTCGCCGGCGAGGCCGTACGTCCCGCCGAGCCCGGCCCCCTCGCTCCCGAGCCCGTCCGAGCGGGAGTACCCCCAGCCGTACACCCCGTCGGCCACCGGCACCCGGCCGCCGCCGCCGTTGCCCACATGCCGGCGGGCCAGCCGCACCTCCGCCAGCAGCAGACCGACCGCGGCCGCGCCGACCAGCCCGACCCCGCCGCCCCCGTACGCCGCACCGGCCGCGATACGCCGGGCCACCCTCGCCCTCGACATGCTCGTCATGCGTCGCCGCCACCTCCTCGTAGCCGTACACCCACTCCTTGCCCCGTACAGGGCGTGCGTCAATCTCCACGGGGAGTGAACGCCCGCGCGGCGTCACCCGCGGGCCTTAGGCTGGCGGAACCACTACGACCACAGTTTTTGCAAGCAACCGGAGACAACGGTGCAATTCCACGACTCGATGATCAGCCTCGTCGGCAACACCCCGCTGGTGCGGCTCAACAACGTCACCAAGGGCATCCAGGCCACCGTCCTGGCCAAGGTGGAGTACTTCAACCCGGGCGGCTCCGTGAAGGACCGCATCGCCCTGCGCATGATCGAGGCGGCAGAGCAGAGCGGCGAGCTGAAGCCGGGCGGGACCATTGTCGAGCCGACCAGCGGCAACACCGGTGTGGGGCTGGCCATCGTCGCTCAGCAGAAGGGGTACAAGTGCATCTTCGTGTGCCCCGACAAGGTGAGCACCGACAAGATCAACGTGCTGCGTGCGTACGGCGCCGAGGTCGTCGTCTGCCCGACCGCCGTGGCGCCGGAGCACCCGGACTCCTACTACAACGTCTCCGACCGGCTGGTCCGTGAGACGCCGGGCGCGTGGAAGCCCGACCAGTACTCCAACCCCAACAACCCGCTCTCCCACTATCACTCCACCGGCCCCGAGCTGTGGGAGCAGACGGAGGGGAAGATCACCCACTTCGTGGCGGGCGTGGGCACCGGTGGCACCATCTCCGGCACCGGCCGGTACCTCAAGGAGGTCAGCGGCGGCGCGGTCAAGGTCGTCGGCGCCGACCCGGAGGGCTCGGTCTACTCCGGCGGCTCCGGCCGGCCGTACCTGGTCGAGGGCGTCGGCGAGGACTTCTGGCCGACCGCCTACGACCGCACCGTCGCCGACGAGATCGTGCCGGTCTCCGACAAGGACTCCTTCCAGATGACCCGCCGGCTGGCCAAGGAGGAGGGCCTGCTGGTCGGCGGCTCCTGCGGCATGGCCGTCGTGGCCGCGCTGCGGGTCGCCGAGCGGCTCGGCCCGGACGACGTCGTGGTGGTCCTGCTGCCGGACAGCGGCCGCGGCTACCTCAGTAAAATTTTCAACGACGAGTGGATGGCTGACTACGGCTTCCTCGAGGACGAGGGCCCCAGCGCCCGCGTCGGCGACGTCCTGAGCGACAAGGCGGGCGGCACCATCCCCTCCCTGGTGCACATGCACCCGGAGGAGACCGTCGGCCAGGCCATCGAGGTGCTGCGCGAGTACGGCGTCTCGCAGATGCCGGTCGTCAAGCCGGGCGCCGGGCACCCGGACGTGATGGCCGCCGAGGTCGTCGGCTCGGTCGTCGAACGCGAGCTGCTGGACGCCCTGTTCAGCAAGCGGGCCTCGCTGGAGGACCCGCTGGAGAAGCACATGTGCGCCCCGCTGCCGCAGGTCGGCTCCGGTGAGCCGGTCGGCGACCTGATGCAGGTGCTCGGCACGGCCGACGCGGCGATCGTCCTGGTCGAGGGCAAGCCGACCGGTGTGGTCAGCCGGCAGGACCTGCTCGCCTTCCTGGCCAAGGGCGGCAACAAGTAACGAACGTGCGGTGAACGGCCCGTGACTCCGGCGAACGTGCGGTGTCCCGGGCTGTTCGCGCCGTTCCGGAAGTGTCACGTGCACGCAGCACCCGCTTAACACGGGTCCGGCACATTGGTGGGTGTCGGCAGGGCGGGAGCGGCTCCCCGCCCCGGCCGGCCCGAACGGCGCCAAGGACCTCCGGAGCGGCTCCCGGACCTCCATGGACGCCATGGACGCGACAGCCCGGCCCTGACCCGGCCCGCGTCCTTCGCGGGGACCGCCGTCGTCCCGCCCCCCGGTGACGGGGGTGCGGCGGTCCCCGCGAAAGCTTTTCCCGGCTTCCCGGCTTCCCGGCTTTCCGGCTTTCCTGGTTTCCCGCCTGCCCGCCGTGCGGTCTTCCCGTGACTTTCCCGGCGGGCCGGCGCGTCCTCAGTCCCGCGCCGCCGAACCGCCGCGGAACAGCTCCGGGTTGAGCCGTACCGCCTGCACCAGGTTGACGCCGACGATGCCGGCCCAGGCGACCGCCAGACCGGTGAGACCGCTGAGGGCGGCGGCGATCGCGGACAGCGGGATCGCCAGCACCAGCGTGATCAGGGCGAAGCCATGGCGCTCGGCCCAGCTGTCGCCCTGCGGCTGCCGCGCCCCGCGTACGGCCGTCATCTGCTGCTCGGCCAGCTGCCGCCGTACCCGCCGGTCGACCGTGTCGTCGATGCGCTGCCCGACCTTCTCCAGGAAGGAGTCGACCAGCGCGGAGTCGTAGTCCTCGCCCAGGTCCCTGCGTGCCCGCACCGTGGCGTCGAGATCCTTGCGGAGGTCGACGTCCCCCTCGTCCCGTGTGTCCATGGCGACCAGGCTAGGGAGCCGCCGCCGCCGTCGCACTGGGGACAACCCCCCTCTCCGGCGCCCCTGGGCTGTATAACGGTATGCAGCGAAACGTTCTGTGAATGGACTGCCCGTGTTCGTCCGTGCCTCGGCGCTGTACTCTCCCGGGACGTCGAGGACATACGGAGGGGGGAGTACCAGATGAGTGCGACCGACACCCCGGCCAACCGCTTGCAGGCGCTCTTCGAGGGCCACCGGCTCACGCCGACCCAGCGCCGCATCGCGCACAGCATGGTGCGCCGCGCCGCGGACGTGCCCTTCCTCTCCAGCGTGGAGCTGGCCGAACTGGCCGGGGTCAGCCAGCCCTCGGTGACCCGGTTCGCGGTAGCCCTCGGCTTCGACGGCTACCCGGCCCTGCGCAAGCACCTGCGCGAGGTCGTCCCCGCCGAACCGGCCCCCGGCACGGGCGTCCACAACGAGTACCAGCTGGCCGTCGAGGCCGAGATCGAGAACCTCCGGCACCTCGCCGAGCTCCTCGCCGACCCGCGCCCGGTGCAGCAGGCCGGCCGGGTCCTCGCCGCCTCCCGTCCGCTGCCCGTGCTGGGCCTGCGCGCCGCCGCCTCGCAGGCGTACGGCTTCGCCTACTTCGCCGCCAAGGTCCACCCGGACGTCCGGCTGCTGGACGAGGGCGGCACGATGATCCAGGACCGCATCGACACGGCCGTCCGCGCCGGCGCCACCGCCCTGCTGTGCTTCGCGCTGCCCCGGCATCCGCGCGAGGTCGTGGACACCCTCGCCTATGCCAAGGACGCCGGCCTCACCGTCGTCACGGTCGCCGACTCGGCCTTCGCGCCGGTCGCCAAGTACTCCGACCTGCTGCTGCCCGCCGCCGTCGGCACCGGGCTCGCCTTCGACACCGCGTGCGCGCCGATGCTGCTCGGCCGGGTGCTGCTGGAGGCGATCTGCGACGACCTGCCGGACGCCCAGGCCCGCCTGGAGCAGTTCGACGCGCACGCCGCGGCCCGTGGGCTGTTCGTGGAGTGACCACGCGTCGGCGCGCCCGCTCTCAGACTCGTCTCACCTTCTGGCACTAGCTTCCTGTCGGGACACAGACACCGAGGGAACACGTGACACGGGAGGCTGACGTGGCGCGCGGAGGACGCGGAGGACAGGGTCTGGCTCGGCTGGCCGTCGTGGTACGGGCGGGGGCCGCGCCGATGTGGTGGTTCGGGGTGTGTGCCGCAGGGCTCGGCGCACTGCCGGAAGGGCTGACCGGCCGCCGGATCGGGGCACTGGCCGGGGCCGCGCTGTTCCTGGTCGGCGCGGCGGCCGTGGCCCTGACGCGCCGGCGCCGTTATGCGGAGCTGGCCCGGGGCGCGGCCCGCGCGGGCAGGTACGACGTCTTGCAGGACCGTGCGGTGAGCGTGCGCAACTGGCGCCGGGGGCACCGCTGGTGGCTGCTGCTGGGCTTCGCCCTCGCGGTCGGCTCGGCCTTCGCGGTGCCGGTGGCCGGCGGGCTGCTGCTGGCCGGGTTCGGCACCGGGCTGCGGCTCAAGGCCGCCTGGATCGGCCGGCTCGAGCGGGCCGCGGACACCCTGCTGTGGGTGCGCGTCGACTGGCTCGACCGGCGCGCCGGGTGCCCGGCCGGCAAGGCCGTGAAGGGCCTGCGCGGCACGGGCATCGCGGCCGGCGACGCGGCCCCGGGCGGGGCCCGCCGCCGTACCGAGGCCCTGGTCTGAGGCCGAGCCCGGACGGCGGTCCGGGTGGCTGTGCGGCGCGAGCGGCGGGCTCAGACCTCCAGCTGCTCCTCGATCCGGCGGAGCTGGTGCCGGGCCATCGCCAGGTTGGCCCGGCCGGCGTCCAGGACCAGGTAGAGGAAGAGGCCGTTGCCGCCGCGGCTGCGCAGCAGCCGGATGAGGTGGTACTGGTCGGTCAGCGTGATCAGGATGTCCTCGATCTCGCTCTTGAGGCCGAGCATCTCCATGGTGCGCATCTTGGCGCGGATCACGTCGGTGTTGCCGGCGGCGGCCACGTTCAGGTCGAAGCTCTTGTTCGCGCCCATCGTGCCGAGCGCCATTCCGCTGGTGTAGTCGACGAGCGCGACACCGGTGGCGCCCTCGATGGTGGTGAGGGCTTCCTTCAGCGCTGTCTCGGTGTTGGCCATGACGGGTCCTCTCTCTACGGTTCTCTTCGGTCGGCTTCGGTGCTCTTCGTTCAGCTGTGTTCAGCTGTCGGCGGTCAGCTGTCGGCCGGAGTGCTGACGGCGCCCAGCGCTCTCCGGGCCGGGCGGGCGGCCCGCGCCGCCGCCTCTGCGGCGTCGAGCAGCTCCCCGATGCGGGCGCCGGCCCGGCGGCCCTCCAGGTGCAGCCGGCCGACGTTGACCCGGTCCTGGGCGAGCAGGGTCAGTACGGCGGTACGGCCCGCCGCGTAGGTGGCGATGTAGCCGCGCTCGCCGCGCACCAGCAGTTCCCGGAAGCCGCCGTTGCCGGTGGCGTCCGTGACCCGGACGGCGACCCCGAGCGCGGCGGCGGTCAGTGCCGCCAGGCCCTCCGGGTCGACGCCGGGGGTGTCGTGGGCGACGACGAGGCCGTCGACGCCGGCCGCGAGCGCTCCGGTGAGCTGCGGCACGCGGCTGCGCAGCCGGAGCAGTTCGTCCAGGACGGTCCGGAGGTCCTCCTCGGACACCATCAGCTCTCTCCTCTCGGCGGGGCGGTGCCGTTCAAAGCGCCTCCAGCGCATCCCTGAGCCTCTTCAGCAGCGCGATGTCGGGGTCGGTCGTGACCAGGTGGAGCGGGGGCGGGACGGGGATCGCCGGTGCGGGGTGTGCCGCCGGTGCGTGTGGCGTGGGGGCGGCCGGTGCCGTCGCGGGGGACGGCGGTGTCGGCCGGGCGGGTGCTCTCGGCGGGGCGGGTGCTCTCGGCGGGGCGGGTGCCCTCGGCGGGGCGGGTGCTCTCGGCGGGGCGGGTGCCAGGTGGCCGGCCGCCGTGAGCCGACGGACGTCGACCAGGGTGTGGAAGGCCTGCCGGCCCAGGTTCCGGGCGATGTCGACGGCCGTACGGACGCCGTCCACCCGGTCCAGCACCGCCCGCTGCCGGGGCGTGACCGGCGCGGCGGCCGGCGGCCCGGCGACCGGGTCCGCGCGGATCAGCGGTGCGCTGTCGGCGGCCGGGTCGGGCCACAGCCGGTGCAGCAGCAGCCGGCGGCGCAGTGTCTCGTGCTCCAGGGCCACCACCGGCACCGAGGGCAGCGGGCCGAGGCGGGGTGCGGGGTCGTAGCGGAACCGGCCCGGGGTGCTGCTCGGCGCCAGCGTGAAGTACCCGGCGTCGTACAGCGCGTCCAGGTGGCACAGCTCCAGCGCGCCGGCCGGTAACAGGCCGGAGCGCAGCAGGAGTTCGGCGGCGTGCAGCGGGCCGGAGGCCTGCGCGGCGGCCCGCTGCCAGGCGGCGGCCGCGAGCGTGCCGTGGGCGGTGAGCAGCACGTCCAGGCCGGGGGCGAGCGGACTCTCGGCGTGCACCACCCGCCCCTCGGCGAGATGGAGGGTGCCGTGCTCGCGGACCAGCACCCCGGTGGCCCGCTCGTCGGCCAGCCGGGTCAGCATCGGCGACAGCGCCCGGGAGGCCGTCCGGTCCCGCACCGGCAGCGGCGGGGGCGTGCGGACCGCGGTCATCCCAGCACCAGCCGGGCGGCCATCTCGCCGAGCCGGATCCGGGCCAGCGCGAGATTGCCCTCCGCGCGGCCGAGCCACAGATGCAGGAAGACGCTGCTGTCGAAGGACGTGTCCACGAACCGCAGCAGGTGGTAGCTGTCGCCGTTGCTGATGATCACGTCCTCCACCGGCGCGAGGTCCGTGCCGTGCGCCGCGAACGTGCCGTGCTCGGCGGCCATCCGGGCCAGTTCGGCGGCCTCGGCGGCGGTCCGCTCGTGGTCGTCGCCGGGGGCCTCCCCGACCGTGCCGAGCGCCAGTCCGCTCGTCCAGTCCACCAGTGCGGCTCCGCGCGCACCGGGTAACCGCATCGCTTCCAGCAGGCACTCGTCGATTCCGGGCACCGTGGCTCCCCTCCCGCCTGGGACTCCGGCTGCGTGACGCCGACACTACGCACAGTGTGCGCGAGGGGTGAGGTCTTTGGCATTTTCCAGTGGAACATGCGTCCGGCGTACTAGTGTTGCCAACCGGCGTCTGTGCGCGCGGAGTTGACTCCTTTGTTCGAGGGGTTCGGGGGGTGTGTCAACGGTTCCCGGGCGCGCTCAGGGTGGTGAGCGACGCCCCGTGCGCCCCACCGGACTCCGCCACCACCTCCGCGATCGACTGCGGCTCCCGTACGACCGCGAAGGCGACGCCTCCCCGGCCGTCCGGCGCGAAACCGTGGATGCCGGGCCGGGCCAGGGAGTTGTAGGCGTAGTGGTGCGCGAAGTAGTACGCGCCCGTGTCCAGCGCCGCCACATAGTCGCCCGGCTCCAGCAGCGGCAGCGTGCGCCCCTCGGCCAGCAGGTCGCCCGCGAAGCAGGCCGGCCCGGCCACGTCCTGCACCTCCTTGGGCCCCCGCTTGGGCCGCCCCTCGCCGTCGTACGCCGCGATCCTGAGCGGCCACGCCGCCGGCGCGTACACCGTCCGCGTCGCCACCTGCACGCCCGCGTGGGTCACCGCGATCCGCCGTCCGCCCGCGCTCTTGGTGTACTCCACCCGGGCCACCACCGTGCCGTGCTTGGCCAGCAGCGACCGGCCGAACTCGGTCACCAGCCCGTACCGCCCGTCGAACAGCCCCGGCACCTCCTCGGCGAGCACGCGCGCGTACTCGGCGTACGACGGGGTCGCCGCCTCCCCGGCGAAGTTCACCGGCAGCCCGCCGCCGATGTCGAGCGTGTCGATCTGCCGCCGTCCCGCACGCGCGTTGATCTCCTCGGCCAGCGCGTACGTCTCCGCCACCCCGCGCGCCAGCAGCGCCAGCGGGATGCCCTGCGAGCCGGTGTGCGCGTGCAGCCGGGTCAGCCACGGCCGCTCCAGGCACGCCCGTACGACCCACTCGAGCGCCCCCTCGTCGCGCAGCGCCACCCCGAACTTGGAGGTCGGGGTCGCCGTCGAGGTCGCCCCGATGCTGCCACCGCCGACCTGGGGGTTGACCCGCAGGCCGAGCGGGGAGCGGCTGGCTGCCGAGCGGATCAGGGCGTCGATCCGGTCCAGCTCCTGGGGGTTGTCGGCGTTCACGGCGATGCCCAGCGCCAGCGCCTCGCGCAGCTCGGCCGGGGTCTTCGCGGGCGAGTCCAGCACCGTCCGGGCGGGCGGCACCCCGGCGGCCCGGGCCAGCGCCAGCTCGCCGGGGCTGGCCACCTCCGCGCCGATCCCCGCCTCGCGCAGCAGCCGTACCACCGGCACCAGCGGGGTCGCCTTCACCGCGAAGGCGTGCAGCACCGGGGTGCCGGGCGGTACGACCGCGGCGAACGCCGCCCGCAGCGCGGCCGCCGACTCCCGGATGCCGGTGACGTCCAGCAGCCCCAGCACGGCCGCGTCCGGCCCCAGCAGCCCCTGCTCCACCGCGGCCCGCACGGCCCGGTCCCGCCGGCCCGCCCGGGCCCGCGCCTCCGCTTCGAGGTCCTGCCGCCGTGCCTCCGCCTCCGGGTCGCGCTCCACAGCCTCTCCCCTCGTGTCCGCCGTGTCCGCCTCGGGTGCTTCCAGCCAAACACCGGCGGCGCGCGGACGCGGCCGTACCGCCCTATTGACTAGTTCTATTCAGAACGACAGGATGTGAATAGACGTAGTAACAGGAGGAGGCAGACGATGTCGGGACCCCGCCCCGTACGAGCACCGCGCGGCACGGAACTGAGCGCCCTGGGATGGCAGCAGGAGGCCGCCCTGCGCATGCTCCAGAACAACCTCGACCCCGAGGTGGCCGAGCACCCCGACAAGCTCGTCGTCTACGGCGGCACCGGCAAGGCCGCCCGTGACTGGCGCTCCTTCGACGCCATGGTCCGCACCCTGAGGACCCTCAAGCAGGACGAGACCATGCTGGTCCAGTCCGGCCGCCCGGTCGGCGTCATGCAGACCCACGAGTGGGCCCCGCGCGTCCTCATCGCCAACTCCAACCTGGTCGGCGACTGGGCCAACTGGGAGGAGTTCCGCCGCCTGGAGGCCCTCGGCCTGACCATGTACGGCCAGATGACCGCCGGCTCCTGGATCTACATCGGCACCCAGGGCATCCTCCAGGGCACCTACGAGACCTTCGCCGCCGTCGCCGCGAAGAAGTTCAACGGCACCCTCGCGGGCACCATCACCCTCACCGCCGGCCTCGGCGGCATGGGCGGCGCCCAGCCCCTCGCGGTCACCATGAACGACGGCGTCGCGATCTGTGTCGACTGCGACCCGCGCGCCATCGAGCGCCGCATCGAGCACCGCTACCTCGATGTGAAGGCCGACTCGCTCGACCACGCCCTCCAGCTCGCCGTCGAGGCCCGCGACCAGCGCAAGCCGCTGTCCATCGGCGTCCTCGGCAACGCGGCCGAGCTGGTCCCGCAGCTCCTCGCGATGAACGCCCCCATCGACATCGTCACCGACCAGACCTCCGCCCACGACCCGCTGTCCTACCTGCCGGTCGGCGTGGCCTTCGAGGACATGGCCGACGAGGCGGCCAAGGACCCGGCGGGCTTCACCACCCGCGCACGCGAGTCCATGGCCAGGCACGTCGAGGCCATGGTCGGCTTCCAGGACGCGGGCGCCGAGGTCTTCGACTACGGCAACTCCATCCGCGGCGAGGCCCAGCTCGCCGGCTACACCCGGGCCTTCGCCTTCCCCGGCTTCGTCCCCGCCTACATCCGCCCCCTCTTCTGCGAGGGCAAGGGACCCTTCCGCTGGGCGGCCCTGTCCGGCGACCCCGCCGACATCGCCAAGACCGACAAGGCGATCCTCGACCTCTTCCCGGAGAACGAGTCCCTGGCCCGCTGGATCAAGATGGCCGGCGAGCGCGTCCACTTCCAGGGCCTGCCCGCCCGGATCTGCTGGCTCGGCTACGGCGAGCGCGACAAGGCCGGCGAGCGCTTCAACGACATGGTCGCCAGCGGTGAGCTGGCCGCCCCGCTGGCCATCGGCCGCGACCACCTCGACTGCGGCTCCGTCGCCTCCCCCTACCGGGAGACCGAGGCCATGCTCGACGGCTCCGACGCCATCGCCGACTGGCCGCTGCTCAACGCCATGGTCAACGTCGCCTCCGGCGCGTCCTGGGTCTCCCTGCACCACGGCGGCGGCGTCGGCATGGGCCGCTCCATCCACGCCGGCCAGGTCACCGTGGCCGACGGCACCAAGCTGGCCGGCGAGAAGATCCGCCGGGTCCTCACCAACGACCCCGGCATGGGTGTCATCCGGCACGTGGACGCGGGCTACGACATCGCGGAGTCCGTCGCCGAGGAGCGCGGGGTGCGGGTGCCGATGCGCGAGGGTGACGACGCGTGAGCTTCCACAGCATGTGGGCGGAGCTGCTGCCGGTCGGCCGCAGCTCCGCCTCCGGCGGCTACCGCCGCTACGCCTGGACCGGGGCCGACACCGACTGCCGGGCCTGGTTCCGGGAGCAGGCCGAGCAGCGCGGGCTCGCCTACGAGGTCGACCGGAACGGCAACCAGTGGGCCTGGCTCGGCGACCCGGCCGCCGGTGACGCGGTCGTCACCGGCTCGCATCTGGACTCGGTGCCGGACGGCGGCGCCTTCGACGGGCCCCTCGGGGTCGTGTCCTCCTTCGCCGCCCTGGACGAACTGCGCGGGAGGGGAGCGCAGTTCACCAAACCCCTGGCCATCGTCAACTTCGGTGACGAGGAAGGCGCCCGGTTCGGCCTCGCCTGTGTCGGCTCCCGGCTCACCGCCGGGGCGCTGACCGTCGAACAGGCCCACCGGCTCACCGACGGCGACGGCATCACCCTGCCCCAGGCCATGGCAGCCGCCGGCTACGACCCCGAGGCCATCGGCCCCGACCCCGAGCGGCTCGCCCGCATCGGCGCCTTCGTGGAGCTGCACGTCGAACAGGGCCGCGCGCTGGACCTGTCCGGCGACCGGGTCGGCATCGCCAGCGCCATCTGGCCGCACGGCCGCTGGCGCTTCGACTTCCGGGGCGAGGCCAACCACGCCGGCACCACCCGGCTGCCCGACCGCCGGGACCCGATGCTGTCCTACGCCGAGACCGTGCTCGCCGCCCGCCGCGAGGCACAACTCGCCGGTGCCGTCGCCACCTTCGGCAAGATCTCCGTCGAGCCCAACGGCGTCAACGCCATCCCCTCGCTGGTGCGCGGCTGGCTGGACTCCCGCGCCGCCGACCAGGACACCCTGGACACGGTCGTCGGCGGCATCGAGAAGGCCGCCCGCGAGTACGCCGACGCCCACGGCATCGACCTGGACGTCGTCCGCGAGTCCTTCACGCCGGTCGTGGAGTTCGACCACGCCCTGCGCGACGAACTCGGCCGCATCCTGGGCCGGGACACCGGGCTGACGGTGCCCGTGCTCGGCACCGGCGCCGGACACGACGCCGGAATCCTCTCCGGGAGCATCCCGACCGCCATGCTGTTCGTGCGCAACCCCACCGGTGTCTCGCACTCCCCGGCCGAGTTCGCGGCCGAGGACGACTGCGTGGCCGGGGTGCACGCACTCGCCGACGTACTGGAAGGGCTGGCTTGCAGGTGACCAAGGGGACCTACTGGCTGGAGCACGCCTGGCTCGGCGACAGCGACGGCGGCAGCGGCAGTGGCACCAGCGGCGGCGGTGTCGAGTCCGGTGTGGCCGTCGAGGTGGCGGACGGCCGCATCACCGCCGTCCACACCTCCACCCCCGCCCCGCCGCCGGGGGCGGAGGTGCTGCGCGGCCTGACCCTCCCGGGCCTGGCGAACGCCCACTCGCATGCCTTCCACCGCGCCCTGCGCGGCGCCGTCCAGGTCGGCTCCGGCACCTTCTGGACCTGGCGCGAGGTGATGTACTCCGTCGCCGACCGGCTGACCCCGGAGAGCTACCACGCGCTGGCCCGCGCGGTGTACGCCGAGATGGCCCTCGCCGGCATCACCTGCGTCGGCGAGTTCCACTACGTCCACCACGCCCCCGGCGGCACCCCCTACGCCGATCCCAACGCCATGGGCGAGGCGCTGATCGCGGCCGCCGCCGAGGCCGGGATCCGGATCACCCTCCTCGACACCTGCTACCTCTCCGCCGGCTTCGGCGAGGCCCCCAACGCCCACCAGCTGCGCTTCTCCGACGGCGACGCGGAGGCATGGGCGGCACGCTGTGCAGTTCTCAAGGAACGGGATCACGCACGGATCGGGGCGGCGATCCACTCCGTACGGGCCGTGCCCGCCGACCAGCTGACGACCGTGGCGCGGTGGGCGGAGGAGCGGCGGGCCCCGCTCCATGTGCACCTGTCGGAGCAGACCGCCGAGAACGACGCCTGCCAGGCCGCGCACGGCCGCACCCCCACCCGGCTGCTCGCCGACCACGGGGTGCTGGGCCCGCGCACCACGGGTGTCCACAACACCCACCTCACCGACGAGGACATCGCCCTGCTCGGCGGCTCGCGCACCGGCACCTGCATGTGCCCGACCACCGAACGCGACCTCGCCGACGGCATCGGCCCCGCCGTGGCCCTCCAGCGGGCCGGCTCCCCCCTCTCCCTCGGCTCCGACAGCCACGCCGTCATCGACCTGCTGGAGGAGGCGCGCGCGATGGAGCTGAACGAGCGGCTGCGCACCCGCACCCGGGGCCACTGGACGGCGGACGCCCTGCTGCGGGCCGCCACCGCCGACGGTCACGCCACCCTCGGCTGGGACGAGGCCGGGACCATCGCGCCCGGCGCGCTCGCCGACCTGACGACGATCGCCCTGGACTCGGTCAGGACAGCGGGACCGCTGCCCGCTCTGGGTGCCGAGACGGCCGTATTCGCGGCGACGGCAGCGGACGTACGGCATACGGTCGTGGGCGGGCGGCACGTCGTACGCGACGGTGCGCACACGCTCGTACCGGACGTGCCGCAGGCGCTCGCGCGGGCAGTCGAAGCCCTTCGCTCCTGACGACCACCCACGAGGACACCATGAGCAGCAGCACCGTCATCACCAACATCGCCACGCTGGTCACCAACGACCCCTCCCTCGGCGACAGGTCCCCTCTCGGTCTGATCCAGGACGCGGCCGTCGTCATCGACGGCGACCGCATCGCGTGGACCGGTGAATCCAGCAAAGCACCCGCCACTGACAACCGGGTCGACGCGGGCGGCCGGGCGGTGCTGCCGGGCTTCGTGGACTCCCACTCCCACCTGGTCTTCGCCGGGGACCGCACGCAGGAGTTCAACGCCCGGATGTCCGGCCGCTCCTACACGGCCGGCGGCATCCGCACCACGGTCGCCGCCACCCGCGCCGCGAGCGACGCCGAGCTGGAGGCGAACCTCACCCGCTATCTCACCGAGGCCCTCCGCCAGGGCACCACCACCTTCGAGACCAAGTCGGGCTACGGCCTCACGGTCGAGGACGAGTCCCGCGCCCTGTGCCTCGCGGCCAGGCACACCGACGAGGTGACGTACCTCGGCGCGCACATCGTCTCCCCGGACTACGCCGACGACCCGGCCGCCTATGTCGCCCTGGTCACTGGCGAGATGCTGGACGCCTGCGCGCCGTACGCCCGCTGGATCGACGTCTTCTGCGAGAAGGGCGCCTTCGACGGCGACCAGGCCCGCGCGATCCTCACCGCCGGCAAGGCCAAGGGCCTGCACCCGCGCATCCACGCCAACCAGCTCTCCTACGGCCCCGGCGTGCAGCTCGCCGTCGAGCTGGACGCGGCCAGCGCCGACCACTGCACCCACCTCACGGACGCGGACGTCGACGCCCTCGCGAACAGCGACACGGTCGCCACCCTCCTGCCCGGCGCCGAGTTCTCCACCCGCGCCGAGTGGCCGGACGCCCGCCGACTGCTGGACGCGGGCGTCACCGTGGCCCTGTCCACCGACTGCAACCCGGGCTCCTCCTTCACCTCCTCCGTCCCCTTCTGCATCGCGCTGGCCGTCCGCGACATGCGGATGACCCCGGACGAGGCGGTCTGGGCGGCCACGGCGGGCGGCGCGGCCGCCCTCCGCCGCACCGACATCGGCCGCCTCACCCCGGGCGCCTACGCCAACCTGACCCTCCTCGACGCCCCCAGCCACGTCCACCTGGCCTACCGCCCGGGGGTTCCGCTGGTCACCGGGGTGTGGCGCAGGGGTGTGCGGGTGGTGTGAGAGGGGTCAGCCCTGACCGGCGTGCCAGGCGGTCAGGGCCTTCCGCATCAGAGCGCGTTCCCTGCGGCGCTCGGGCAGGAGGGCGGTCCTGCCTCCGGCGATTCTGGAGAAGTCCTGGGTGAGTCCGCGATCGCGGATTTCCTGGAGGATCAGCGGGCAGCGCCGAGCGTCGTGACCGCGGCCTTTTCGTCGGCCGGTATCCGGGCCATGACCTCGGCCAGGTCGTCGAGGCTGCGCGGGGCCTCAAGCAGGGCCCCAGGACACTGCCCGGATCAGGCGGGAACCGCAGCCGGTCCCGCGGCGGCTGCCACCGGCCCGGCCACAGCATGTGCAGTGTCGCGATGTCCTGCGGCGTCATCACCAGGCACGCCTCGGCGGCGAGCAACCCGGCTCGCTCGGCGGCCTGCTGTGACCGCAGGCAGGCAGGCAGGCAGGACGGACCGGGCCGACCGTGTGTACGGTGGCCCGGTTCGTCCGGTGGGAGGCCCTTGCGAGGGGCTATTCCTCCAAGGTGAGGCCCTTGCGGAGGCGCATCAGGGTGCGGGACAGCAGACGGGAGACGTGCATCTGGGAGATGCCGAGTTCCTCGCCGATCTCCGACTGGGTCATGTTCGCCACGAACCGCAGGGAGAGGATCTTGCGGTCCCGGGCGGGGAGTTCGGCGATCAGCGGCTTGAGGGACTCGACGTACTCGATGCCCTCCAGGCCGTGGTCCTCGTATCCGATGCGGTCCGCGAGCGCGCCCTCGGTCTCGTCCTCCTCGGGCTGGGCGTCCAGCGACGAGGCGGTGTAGGCGTTCGAGGCGGCCATGCCCTCGACCACCTCCTCCTGGGAGAGGCCGAGGCGTTCGGCCAGCTCCGCGACGGTCGGCGCGCGGTCCAGCTGCTGGGCCAGCTCGTCCCCGGCCTTGGCCAGGTCCAGGCGCAGCTCCTGGAGCCGGCGCGGGACGCGTACGGACCACGAGGTGTCACGGAAGAAACGCTTGATCTCGCCGATGATGGTCGGCATCGCGAAAGTCGGGAACTCGACCCCGCGGGTCAGCTCGAAGCGGTCGATCGCCTTGATCAGACCGATGGTGCCGACCTGGATGATGTCCTCCATCGGCTCGCTGCGGGAGCGGAAGCGGGAGGCGGCGAACTTGACGAGCGCGAGGTTCAGCTCGACGAGGGTGTTGCGGACGTACGAGTACTCGCGCGTCCCTTCCTCCAGCGAGGTGAGGCGCTCGAAGAGGGTCTTGGACAGGGCCCGCGCGTCGACCGCGCCGATCTCGTCGTACGGGGGGATCTCCGGGAGGCCCTCGACGGGGTCGAGGGAGTCGATGGGATGATCCAGTTGTTCCGGTGGGGGTGTCGACGTCGCGATACGCGTCTGCGCTGCGTCGAGCCGGGATGACATGGGTGTCCTCCATCGTTGTCGGCATATGGCTGCCGAAGCCAGAACGTGCACTGCGGTGTGCGGCGCCTCCGAAGCCGGCGTGTAGCGGTAGGTGTCCTTACTAGCCCTATCGGCTTTACCGAACCGATCGCAAGTGCGTTCTGTTGCTGTATGTCCGATTATGTAAGGTTGTTCGGCTGTCGGAGTGCGCATCGAAGGCGTAATGTTCGAGGGCATCAGCGGCCACGACCTCGGGAGAGAGAGACGGCATGGACCACGGGACGGTCGGCAGCGCGCAATCGGGCCGGCTTCTGGTGGAGGTGCGGGAAGAGGGCGCCAGCGCCGTCGTCACGCCGGCGGGTGAGCTGGACCACCACACCGCCGATCTGCTGCGTGAGCCCCTCGACGACCTCCTGGCAAAGGGCTACTCACGGCTCGTCGTGGACTGCTCGCGTCTGGAGTTCTGCGACTCCACAGGGCTGAACGTCCTGCTCGGCGCCCGACTGAAGGCGGAGGCCGCCGGGGGCGGGGTGCACCTCGCGGGCATGCTGCCCGTGGTCGCCCGCGTCTTCGAGATCACCGGGGCGGAGGCGGTCTTCACCGTCCACGACTCGGTGGCGGCGGCCCTGGCGGGCGGCACGGGTGGTACGGACGGTACGGGCGGCACGGGCGGTACGGAAGGCTCCGGCACCGCCGGGGGCGCCCAGGGCGGCGACTGAGTACCGGCCGCCGCGGATCCGCCGCCATGGCCGGTCGTCCCGGGTGTCGCCCCCGTCACGTGAAAGACGGGGGTGTTCCGCTCGTTCGGCCGGGCAGGAGTGGGCAGGGGAGCGGGAAGGCATTCCGGGGGCACGACATCCCGGCGGCCGTCATCGCGACGGACGGCCACCCGTGCCGGTGGCCGGCCACCGCATCCGCCCCGGACCGGCGAACGGCCCGCACGGGGCGCTCGTACGACGGTCGGCGCCGCGCACCGCACCCCGTGCACACGCCCCACACAAGGGGCAGGCAGAACAAGAACGACACAGACCGCTCGGCACCCCCGCGGTGCCGGACTTTTCCATCGTGAACTGGTGATTCGGTGAGGTGAAGCGCTGATGAGCACCACCCGGCCTTGCTCGCCGGGCGACCGCGGCCCGGAGCCCAGCGGCGCTTCCGGGGCGTCCGAGGGGGAGGCGCCGGCCACCGGCGCAGCCACGGGGGCAGCCGCGCCGTCCATGCCGTCCGGGAGCGCCGACGGCGCCCGGAGTACCCGGCCGCGGCAGATCCGCAGACTCGGCCTGGAGGGCGCGAGCGGGGTCGTCCCGCTCGCCCGCGACTTCACCCGCGAGGCGCTGTACGCGTGGGGCTGGCTGCCCGCCGCCACCGCCGACCAGCGGGCCGCCGCCGAGGACGTCCTGCTCGTGGTCTCCGAACTGGTCACCAACGCCTGCCTGCACGCCGACGGCCCCGACGAACTGGTCCTCGCCTGCGACAACAAGGTCATCCGGCTGGAGGTCTCGGACCGCGGCACCGGCCAGCCGGCCCCCCGCACCCCGCACCGCGCCGGCCGCCCGGGCGGTCACGGCATGTTCATCGTGCAGCGGCTCTGCCTGGACTGGGGTGTGGTGCGGGCCACCGGCCGCCCCGGCAAGACGGTGTGGGCGGAACTGGGCGCACCTGCCTGACCTCGGCCGATCGGCATGCCATCACGGATGGTGACGGTTCGAGTGGCGACAGTCACCGCCCGGTGCGACGGTGGTTTCACCCCCCCTCACCAAGGAGAGTGAAGCCATGGGTATCAAGGACGAGATGCAGGGCAAGGCGCGGCAGGCCAAGGAGAAGGCCGAGCAGGCCAAGCGGCAGGCTCAGCAGCGCGGCCAGCAGGGCCAGGAGCGCGGCCGGCAGGCGCAGGACGAGGTGCGTGAGCGCTCGCAGTCCCAGTTCGACGACATCTCGGACGACTTCGACGAGTAGTCACGCCGTTCGACGCGTAACTCAGGTCTGCCGCACCGCTGCTGACGGTGCGGCAGACCTTGTGTGTGTACGGCGACTCGCGCGCCACGCCTCTCCACTCCGGCCGCTCGGCGCACCCGCCGGATCCCCACAACTCCGGCGTGTGATGCGTCTTCCCTCCGCAGGGGCCCGGGCGTACCTTGACGGCCGAATCTGATGTGCCGTCAGGAATGATTGGGGTGGACCGAACGTGTCGTACCCGAAGCGAACCGCCGCGCTCGCGTCCGCCGCGGCCCTGGCCGGCTCGGCGGTGCTGCTGGCCGCGCCCGCGGCGCACGCCGCCGTCGTGGACGTCGACTACCGCTGCAAGACGCCGATCGGCATCAAGAGCGCCGTCTCGCCCATCGCCATGACGGGCGTCCGGAGCGGCTCCGGCTACCGGATCACCATGTCCTGGCAGAAGGGCGTCTCCTCCAGCCCCGTCGAGCTGGGCAAGGGCGCGATGACGCCGAGCGCCACGGTCGTGCTGGGCGGCGCCGACAGCGGCACCCTCACGGTGAACGGCTCCGCCAACACGGCCGCCATACCCCCCAACACGCCCATCAAGATCAGCGATCTCAGCGGCGTCTACACCCCGAAGAAGACCGGCAAGGTCACCTTCACCCCGGGCACGCTCACCATCAAGGCGATCGGCACCACCACGACCTGCACCCCGACCAACAGTCCCCAGCCGGGCCTGACGGTCGACGTGACGGCGCCGGGCTCCTCCCACGGCTCATCCCGGAGCTCCGGCTCCGGCGGTGGCGGCAGCCTCCCGCAGACCGGCCCCGAGGACTCCACGATCGCCCTCGGCACGCTCGGCGGCACGGTCCTGCTCGCCGGAGCCGCGGGCGCCCTGTGGCTGACCCGGCGCGGCCACGCCGCCCGCAGCTGACACCGCGGCCGCCCCCGGCCCCTCACCGCTGGAGCCGCCCATGCCGCCGCTGCCCCGCGCCGTACGCCTCCTGCCCGCGCTGCTGCCCCCGCTGCTGCTCCTGGGCGCCGCCCCGGCCGCCGCCGCCGACTGGACCCTCGCGCCCGCGGGCGGCGGACGCCCCTCCCTGTACGCCGAGGGACCGCCCGGCACGGTCCTCGAGGACACCGTCTCCGTGACCAACCCCGGGCGGCGGCCCGTCGTCGTACGGCTGTCCGGCACCGGCGTCCCGGTCGCGTTCGCCGCGGCGTCCGTCCGCGTGCCCGCCCGCACCCGCGCCGAGGTGCCCTTCACGGTGACCGTCCCGGCCGGGGCCGAGCCCGGTGACCGCACCGGCGCCATCGCGGCGCGCGACCCCGGCGGCCGGACCGCGACCGTGCCGCTGCGGCTGCGCGTGGCCGGTCCGGCGCTCGCCGCGCTCACCGTCGAGCATCTCGCCGTCCACGCCGACCGCATCACCTACGACCTGGTCAACCGCGGTACGACCGTCCTCGTACCGCGGCTCGCGGTGCGCGCGGACGGGGTCCTCGGCCGGGTCCTGGACCGCCCCGCGCGCCCCCTGCCCGTCCGGCTGCGCCCCGGCACCCGCCTCCACTTCACCGAGCCTTGGCCGGACCGGCCCGCGCTGGATGCGGTCGACGTACGGCTCACGGTCACGGCGGCCGGCGGCGCCCACGCCACGGCGACCGCGTCCGCGCGGTTCGTGCCCTGGCAGGCCCCGGCGGGCGCGGCCGGCGCGCTCCTCGCCGGGGCGGGCGCGCTGCGGGTCGTACGACGGCGTCGGCGGCGGGGTCGTACGACGGCCACGGAGGGAGCGTCGACGTGAACGGCACCCCACGGACCCGGTGCCCGGCCGCGGCGGCGGCACTGCTCGCGCCGGTGGCCCTGCTGGCGGCCTTGCTGGCAGCCCTGCTGTGGGCCGCGGCTCCGGCTCCGGCGGCCCAGGGACAGCCCACGGTGAGGCTGTCGGCGGCTCAGGGGCGGCCCACGGTGACGTTGTCGGCGGCTCAGGGGCGGCCCACGGTGACGTTGTCGGCGGCCGAGGCCGGCGCCGGCGGCTCGGTCACCGTCGGCGGCACCGGCTGGCGGCCGCGCACCCTGCTGATGCTGCTGATCTGCGGGCGCGCCACCCCCGCCCGGGGCGTGCTCGGCGGCACCAACTCCTGCGCCAACGGCGACGGCCGGGCGGTGACCACCGACGCCCGGGGCGACTTCAGCAGGCGGCTGCCGGTCGCCGAGCCGCCCGTGCCCTGCCCGTGCGTGGTGCACGTGGCCACCGTCACCGGGACCAGAGCCGAGGCGGACGCCGTCCTGAAGGTGGCCGGGCACCCCGTCGCGCCGCTGCCCGCCGAGCGCGCGGGCGGCCGGCTGGCGGTGCTGTCCGACACCCGGCTGACCGGTTCCGGCTCGGTGCTGACCTGGTTCGGGGCCCCGCCGAGCCGCACTCTCGTCCTCACCGTCGGCAACACCGGCACCGGCACCATCAAGGAACCGGTGTTCCAGGTGGGCACCGCGCACGGCGTGTTCGCCCCGCAGTGGGACGACCGGCAGTGGCACGGCACCCTCGCGCCCGGCGCCAAGGCCGAGATCGAGCTGCCGGTCGAGCTGTCGGCCGGGGCGCACGGCGACTACACCGTCTCCCTGAAGTACGGCGGAAGGCTCCTCGCCGAGCAGCCGTGGGCCGTGGGCCGCCCCTGGGGCGTGACGCTGTTCTGGCTCCTGCTCTGCCTGGTCGTCCCGGCCGCGCTGTTCCGCATCGGCATGGCCGTGGTGGACCGGGTACGGCCGCCGACCCCTAAGTCCCCTACGGCCCCTAAGACCCGTAAGGCCCGTACGGGCGCCCCGGCCATCCGCACGGCCCCTACGACCCGCACGTCCCCCACGCCCCCTACGACCCCGACCCTGCCGTGGTTCACCCCGGAGTCCGCTCCGGGCGGCCCGGCCGGCCGGCTCTCCGCACCGCCCGACGACAGCCCGACGAGTCCTCCGACTCCCACGACGAAAGGACCCACGTGAGCATCCGAAGGAGAGGTACGGCGGCCGGTGCCGCGCTGGCGCTGAGCGGAGCGGGCGTCCTGCTGGGCCTGGCCGCGGCACCCGCGCAGGCGGCCACGGTGTCGTACGCCACCCACTGTGTGCCCCCCGCGGGCATCAGTCCGGTGGACGGCACCACCGAGGTCCAGGTCACCGCCCCGGCCACGGCCAAGGTCGGCGACACGGTGGACATCGTGTGGAAGTTCGTCAAAGCCGCGTCCAGGAACCCGGACATCATCGACCTGCCCGCGAACTCGGTGCAGCCCTCCGGCGTGCTGAAGGCGGCCGGGGCGCAGACGGCCGACGTCGCCCTGCGGGGGCCGCGGCAGAACCCGGCGGTCCCCAAGGGCGGCGAGATGGTGCTGTCCGACATGAAGGGCAGCCTGAAACTGACGGCGGCCGGGACGGTGACGCTGACACCGGACGCGTACACCGTGAACGCCATGTCGACCGACACCAGGTGCACGCCGAAGGAGGCGGTGCAGAAGGCGGCGACGATCCAGGTGACCGGCGCGGGCGGCGGCACCTCCACCCCGACGCCGACGCCGACGCCCACACCCACGGGGTCGGCCACCCCGACTGCGACCCCGACGGCCACCCCGACCGGCGGCGGCGGGCAGACCGACTTCCCCGGCAAGGAGGTGCAGATCCCCTACGCCTGCAAGACGCCGATCGGCGACAAGAGCGCGACCTCGCCGGTGCAGATCGACGCCCGCAAGAGCGGCGGGAACTACGGCCTCACCGTGCACTTCAAGAAGTCCGTGATGGACAGCCCCGCCGACATCCCGAAGGACTCGGTGAAGCCGTCCATGGAGGTGGTGCTGGGCGGTGCGGACAAGGGCACCGTGCACGTGGAGGGGCCGGCCAACGCCCAGGCGATCAAATCCGGGCAGCCGATCGAGATCCCGGACCTCACCGGCACCTACAAGCCCGGCGCCAGCGGCACCTCGACCCTGTCCCCGGGCGTCCTGACGGTCAAGGCGCTCGGTACGACCACCACCTGCACCCCGACGAAGACGGCGGTCTCCCTCACCCTGGACACCGCCCAGCAGCCGGGCGGCGCCTCCGGCGGGACCTCCACCAGCGGCGGCTCGACCGGCACCGCGTCCACCTCCGGCTCGGGCTCCGGCGGCCTCGCCGACACCGGCGCGGACGACCACGGCGCCCTCAAGGCCCTGGGCCTGGTGGCGGGCACGGCGATCCTGCTGGGCGCGGCGGTCTTCACCTTCATGCCGAGGCGCCGTACGCGCTGAAGGGGCGCCCCCACCTATGACAGAGGGCCCTCGCATCCCCAAGGATGCGAGGGCCCTCCGCCGAGTCCGAGCGACTAGCGAACGTCGCCCATCAGCTTGTTCACC
This sequence comes from Streptomyces sp. NPDC031418, assembly GCF_055581605.1. NCBI lineage: Bacteria > Bacillati > Actinomycetota > Actinomycetes > Kitasatosporales > Streptomycetaceae > Streptomyces > Streptomyces sp. NPDC031418. The sequence goes on along the minus strand of NZ_JBVIJC010000019.1, from coordinate 49,660 downwards.
TTGCTCCGGTACATCCACACCGCGCCACCGGCGATCACGGCGAGCACGGCCTCCAGGGCGACGAAGCCCATCTTGTCGAGGTTGACCCCGCCGACCGCCGGGTTCGACATCAGCGCGGTGATCGAGTCACCCGCGGTGACCGCGAGGAACCAGACGCCCATCATCTGCGAGGCGTACTTCTTCGGCGCCATCTTCGTCGTCACGGACAGACCCACCGGCGACAGCGTCAGCTCACCCACGGTCTGCACGAAGTAGATCGCGACCAGCCACATCGCCGCGGCCTTGTGACCGCCCTCGGCGACGTTCAGCGGGGCGAGGAAGAGGAAGAAGGACGCGCCGATCAGCACCAGGCCGGAGGCGAACTTCACGATGGTGCTCGGCTCCTGGCCGCGCCGGTTCAGCCACAGCCACAGCCAGGCGAAGACCGGGGCGAGCGCCATGATCATGACCGGGTTGACCGACTGGTACCAGGAGACCGGGAAGTTCCAGCCGAGGACCGAGTTCTTGGCCGAGCTGCTGGCGAACAGCGACAGGGTCGAACCACCCTGGTCGTAGATCATCCAGAAGACGGCGGCGGCCACGAAGAACCAGATGTACGCCGACACCTTGGAGCGCTCGGCGGCGTCCAGGTCCTTGTCCCGGCGGATGCGGGCGATGACCAGGATCGGCACGATCAGACCGATGAGGGTGAGCGGGATCAGCGCCCAGTTCAGGGTGAAGTGACCGGTGCCGCCGACGACGCCGTAGAACACCGCGGCGATCGCGAGCCAGATCAGGCCCTTGCGCAGGGTGGCCGACTTCTCGTCGGCGGTCAGCGGGGTGGGGACCTCGCTGCTCTTCGGGTTCAGGTGACGGCCGCCGAGCAGGTACTGGGCCAGACCCAGCGCCATGCCGAGCGCGGCCAGCGCGAAGCCCAGGTGCCAGTTGACGTTCTCACCGACGGTGCCGATGACCAGCGGCGCGGCGAAGGCGCCCAGGTTGATGCCGATGTAGAAGAGGGTGAAGCCACCGTCACGGCGCGGGTCGTCCGCACCCTTGTAGAGGTGGCCGACCATCGTGGAGATGTTGGCCTTCAGCAGACCCGAACCGATGGCGACCAGACCCAGGCCGACGAAGAAGCTCGCGGCGACGGGCAGCGCCAGGCACAGGTGGCCGAGCATGATGATCAGACCCGAGACGGCGACCGTCTTGCGGGGACCGAGTACACGGTCGGCGAACCAGCCGCCGGGCAGCGCGAGCAGGTACACGAGCGACACGTACACGGAGTAGATCGCGGTCGCCGTGCCCGCGGTCAGGTGCAGGCCGCTCGGGGCCACCAGGTACAGCGGGAGCAGGGCCCTCATGCCGTAGTAGGAGAAACGCTCCCACATCTCGGTCATGAAGAGGGTGGCCAGGCCGCGGGGGTGGCCGAAGAAGGTCTTCTCGGTGACGGGGGTGCCCGTGCGGACCGAGTCCTTCGTCAGGCTGGACGCCATGGTCGTTCCTTGCTGGTCGGGACGCGCTGCTGGAGCGTTGCGCGCCCGGTGGGGGAGCGGCCGGCACCGGCGAGGTCGGTCGTCCGCCCCCAACGCCCGAAGGGAGTCCGCCGCCGGATTACGGCAACGGTGGACGGCGACCACCGGGATCCACGCCCCGCCGCGCATCGATGCGCCGCGGAGCCCGGCCAGTAGGTCATTCCTTTCAAGGCCGACCAGAAGTGATCTTGATCGGCCCGCACACAAAGAGGACCTTCAGCGTCAGATTCCCGCCAAAGGTCCCCGGTGTGTACTACAGGCGTTCAGGTCACCATACGGCAGGACAGTGCCGGATATGGAAGGACTTGAGACGCGGATCACAGGTGTCACGGGAACCGCGCTACGGAATTCGAAGGTCTCTCCTACGATCGCATCCCCAGGACAATGGTCCGTACCACCAGGTCGGGAAGGTAAGAACACCGGAATCCGATCACACCCCAGGACGCCCGGCGGGCGGACTACCATCACCCCATGACCCGTGTACTGCTCGCCGAGGACGACGCGTCCATCTCGGAGCCGCTGGCCCGCGCCCTGCGCCGGGAAGGGTACGAGGTGGAGGTGCGCGAGGACGGCCCCACCGCACTCGACGCCGGAATGCAGGGCGGCGTCGATCTGGTCGTACTCGACCTGGGCCTGCCCGGCATGGACGGCCTGGAGGTCGCTCGCCGGCTGCGCGCCGACGGCCACACCGTGCCGATCCTCATCCTGACCGCGCGTGCCGACGAGGTGGACACCGTCGTCGGCCTGGACGCGGGCGCCGACGACTACGTCACCAAGCCCTTCCGGCTGGCCGAACTGCTCGCCCGGGTGCGGGCGCTGCTCCGGCGCGGTGCCGCCGAGCCGCAGCAGCCGCCGGCCACCCACGGGGTGCGGATCGACGTGGAGTCCCACCGGGCCTGGATGGGCGACGAGGAGCTCCAGCTCACCGCCAAGGAGTTCGACCTGCTGCGGGTGCTGGTGCGCGACGCCGGCCGGGTGGTGACCCGGGACCAGCTGATGCGCGAGGTGTGGGACACCACGTGGTGGTCGTCCACCAAGACCCTCGACATGCACATCTCCTGGCTGCGCAAGAAGCTCGGCGACGACGCGGCCAACCCCCGCTACATCGCCACGGTGCGCGGAGTCGGCTTCCGCTTCGAGAAGAGCTGAGTTCGGGAAGAGCCGAGTTCGGGAAGAGCCGAGCAGCCCCGCGCGGGGGCCCCGCGATCACCCCAGGTAACGGAACATGCGTCGACGTCTCATCCAGTCCACCCTCGCCGTCGTCCTCGTGGTGATCGCCGTGTTCGGCATCTCCCTGGTGATCGTCGAGACCCGGACCATCGGCAACAGCGCCCAGGAGCGGGTGGACTCCGAGGCGGTGCGGCTGGCCAGCATCGTGGACAGCCGGATCCTCGCCTCCGAGAACGTCAACGCGAACGTGCTGCGCAACCCGGTCAGCAAGGACCAGTACGCGGTGATCCGGATGCCCGGCAAGCCGCCGATCGAGATCGGCAGCAAGCCGCAGGGCGATGTCATCAGCGCCACGCAGACGGGCGAGGAGGGCGAACGGGTCACCGTGCAGGAGCCGCGCTCCTCGGTGACCCGCGAGGTCGGCCGGACCCTGCTGATCATCGCGCTGGTGGCGCTGCTCGCGGTGGTCGCCGCGGTGCTGCTCGCGGTCCGCCAGGCCAACCGGCTGGCCTCCCCGCTGACCGACCTCGCCGAGACGGCGGAGCGGCTCGGCTCCGGCGACCCCCGGCCCCGGCACAAGCGGTACGGCGTGCCGGAGCTGGACCGGGTCGCCGATGTGCTGGACTCCTCCGCCGAGCGGATCGCACGCATGCTGACCGCCGAGCGGCGGCTCGCCGCCGATGCCTCCCACCAGCTGCGCACCCCGCTGACCGCGCTGTCGATGCGGCTGGAGGAGATCACCCTCACCGACGATCCGGAGACGGTGAAGGAAGAGGCCAACGTCGCGCTGACCCAGGTGGAGCGGCTCACGGACGTGGTCGAGCGGCTGCTGACCAACTCCCGCGACCCGCGCACCGGCTCCGCCGTCACCTTCAACCTGGACGAGGTCATCCAGCAGCAGCTGGCCGAGTGGCGGCCCGCCTACCGCAGCGCCGGCCGCGCCATCGTCAGCTCCGGCAAGCGCCATCTGAAGGCCGTCGGCACGCCGGGGGCGGTCGCCCAGGTGCTGGCCGCCCTGATCGAGAACTCCCTGATGCACGGCGGCGGCACGGTCGCGCTGCGCACCCGGGTCACCGGCAACCAGGCGGTGGTCGAGGTGACCGACGAGGGGCCGGGTGTCCCGGCCGACCTCGGGGCGCGGATCTTCGAGCGGACCATCAGCGGACGCAACTCGACGGGCATCGGCCTGGCCGTCGCCCGCGACCTCGCGGAAGCCGACGGCGGCCGCCTGGAGCTGCTTCAGGCACAGCCGCCGGTCTTCGGCCTCTTCCTCTCCCGCACCCCTCCGGCCCGCAAGACGGACGAAGCCCGCCCGACGGTCCGCTGAGCAGGCGCCTTACGGGATCCGCTCGGACTTGGGTTCCGGCTGGGGGTGGGGTGGCTGGGCCGCCAGGATCGACTCCGCCTCCTGGGCGGGCAGGGCGCGGAACACCCAGGTGCGGTAGGACCAGAAGCGGAACAGGGTCGCGATGCCGATGCCGAGGAACTTGAAGACGTTGCTCTGCAACGGGCTGTCCCAGCCGAAGCCGTACGTCGCCAGGTAGAGCACGCCGTTCTCGATCACCAGCCCGATCACGCTGAAGAACAGGAACAGGGTGAGTTCCTTGGTCCGGCCGCTCTTCTCGCGGTCCCGGTACGTCCAGTACCGGAAGCCGACGTAGTTGAAGACGATCGCGACGACCGTGGCGATGATGCTGGCCCGCACCACCGGCAGGTCGGAGGTGTGCCGGACCAGGTTGAACACGCCGAGATTGACCAGGACGCCGGCGCCGCCGACGGCGCCGAACTTGACCACCTCGCGTACGAGCCGTTGCAGCCCCGAGGAACGAGGTTCCATGGCTGTGCAGCTCCCGTCGGTAGGTTTCGTCAACCCCGCCATGCTATCCAGGCGGACCGGCCGATGCCCGCGGACCGGGCCAGGGCTCGGGAAGAGGGTGGGAAGCCGCGGGTAAGAGGTGGTGAGAGGGACGCGATCCGGCCGCACCGGCGCGGCCGATACGCTAGGGGTGTGACGTTCCCGGTAGTCGGCATGGTCGGCGGGGGGCAGCTCGCGCGTATGACGCACGAAGCGGGCATCCCGTTGGGCATCAGGTTCAAGCTTCTCAGTGACACCCCTCAGGATTCCGCGGCGCAGGTCGTCAGCGATGTCGTCATCGGCGACTATCGCGACCTGGACACGCTGCGCGCGTTCGCGCGGGGCTGCGATGTGATCACCTTCGATCACGAACATGTACCCACCGAGCATCTCAGGGCCCTGGAGGCGGACGGCATCCCCGTGCGCCCCGGGCCCGACGCGCTGGTGCACGCCCAGGACAAGGGCGTGATGCGGGCGAAGCTCGACTCGATCGGCATCCCGTGCCCACGGCACCGGATCGTCGAGGATCCGGAGGATGTCGCCCGGTTCGCGGCGGAGGGCGACGGCTTCCCCGTGGTCCTCAAGACCGTCCGCGGCGGCTACGACGGCAAGGGTGTGTGGGTCGTGGACTCCGTCGAGGAGGCCGCCGACCCGTTCCGGGCCGGGGTGCCGGTCCTCGCCGAGGAGAAGGTCGACTACGTCCGCGAGCTGGCCGCCAACGTCGTACGCTCCCCGCACGGCCAGGCCGTCGCCTACCCGGTGGTGGAGTCCCAGCAGGTCGACGGCGTCTGCGACACGGTCATCGCGCCCGCGCCCGGTCTCGACGAGGCGCTGGCGCTGAAGGCCGAGCGGATGGCCCTGACCATCGCCAAGGAGCTGGGCGTCGTCGGCCATCTCGCGGTGGAGCTGTTCCAGACCCGCGACGGCCGCATCCTCGTCAACGAGCTGGCGATGCGCCCGCACAACTCGGGCCACTGGACCCAGGACGGCGCGATCACCAGCCAGTTCGCCAACCATGTGCGGGCCGTGCTGGACCTGCCGCTCGGCGACCCGCGCCCGCGTGCCCGGTGGACGGTCATGGCCAACGTCCTCGGCGGCGACTTCCCGGACATGTACTCCGCGTACTTGCACTGCATGGCCCGCGACCCCAAGCTCAAGATCCATATGTACGGCAAGGACGTGAAGCCCGGCCGCAAGGTCGGTCACGTGAACACCTACGGCGACGACCTGGACGACGTGCTGGAGCGCGCCCGTCACGCTGCCGGCTACCTGAGAGGGACGATCACCGAATGAGCCCGGTCGTAGGCATTGTCATGGGGTCGGACTCCGACTGGCCCGTCATGGAGGCCGCCGCCAAGGCACTCGACGAGTTCGAGATCGCCTACGAGGTCGACGTCGTCTCCGCGCACCGGATGCCGCGCGAGATGATCACGTACGGCGAGCAGGCCGCCGACCGCGGCCTGAAGGTGATCATCGCCGGGGCGGGCGGCGCCGCCCACCTGCCCGGCATGCTCGCCTCGGTCACCCCGCTGCCGGTCATCGGCGTCCCGGTGCCGCTGAAGTACCTGGACGGCATGGACTCGCTGCTGTCGATCGTGCAGATGCCGGCCGGTGTCCCGGTCGCCACGGTCTCCGTCGCCGGTGCCCGCAACGCCGGTCTGCTCGCCGCCCGGATGCTGGCCGCGCACGACGAGGAGCTGCTGCACAAGATGCGCGACTTCCAGCAGGACCTCAACGACCAGGCCACCGAGAAGGGCAAGCGGCTGCGCTCCAAGGTCGAGGGCGCGGGCAGCGGCTTCGGCTTCGGGAAGTGACCGCCGTGGCAGCTCTGGACCAGGCCCGGGCCCTGCTGCGCGAGTTCCCGGTGGTCGACGGCCACAACGACCTGCCGTGGGCGCTGCGCGAGCACGCCGGGTACGACCTCGACGCGCTCGACATCGCCGGGCACCAGCACGAGCGCCTGCACACCGACCTGCCCCGGCTGCGCGAGGGCGGGGTCGGCGCGCAGTACTGGTCGGTCTACGTGCCCGCGGAGCAGCCCGAGCCGGTCGCGGCCACCCTGGAGCAGATCGACTGCGTCCGGCAGCTGCTGGCCCGCTACGCGCAGGACCTGGCGCCCGCGCTGACCGCCGCGGACATGGAGTCGGCGCGGAAGGAGGGCCGTATCGCCTCCCTCATGGGGGCCGAGGGCGGCCACTCCATCGCCAACTCGCTCGGCACCCTGCGCGGCCTGTACGCGCTCGGGGTGCGCTACATGACGCTCACCCACAACTCCAACGTGGACTGGGCGGACTCGGCGACCGACGAGCCGGGCGTGGGCGGCCTGTCCGGCTTCGGCCGCGAGGTGGTCCGGGAGATGAACCGGCTCGGCATGCTGGTCGACCTCTCGCACGTGGCGGCGACGACGATGCGCGACGCGCTGGACACGTCACAGGCTCCGGTGATCTTCTCCCACTCCTCCGCCCGCGCGGTCTGCGACCACCCCCGCAACGTCCCGGACGACGTGCTGGAGCGGCTGCCCGCCAACGGCGGCATGGCGATGGTGACCTTCGTACCGAAGTTCGTGCTCCAGGCGGCCGTGGAGTGGACGGCCGCGGCCGACGACAACCTGCGCGCCCACGGCTTCCACCACCTGGACACCAGCCCCGAGGCGATGCGGCTGCACCGCGCCTTCGAGGAGCGCGTGCCGCGCCCGGTGGCCACGGTGTCGACGATCGCGGACCATCTGGACCACATGCGCGAGGTGGCCGGCATCGACCACCTGGGCATCGGCGGCGACTACGACGGCACGGCCTTCACCCCGGACGGCCTGAACGACGTCTCCGGCTACCCCAACCTCCTCGCCGAACTCATCGACCGGGGCTGGTCCAGGACCGACCTGGCCAAGCTGACCTGGCAGAACGCGGTCCGGGTGCTGGGCGCGGCCGAGGACGTCGCCCGTGACCTTCAGGCCACGCGGTCGCCGTCCAACGCGACCATCGCGGCGCTGGACGGCAGCCCCGCCTGACCGGCCAGGGCGGGGTAGTCGTTGTAGCCCTCGGCCCCGCCCACGTACATGAAGTACCGGTCCCGGACCGGGTTGAGCGGGGCGCCGAGCCGCAGCCGGTCGACCAGGTCCGGGTTGGCGAGGAACGGCCGGCCGAGGGCCACCAGGTCGGCGCCGGCCGCCCGCATCTCCCGCGCCGCCCGGGCGACGGCCCCGGCGGACAGGTCGGTCAGGTCCGGGTTGCCGATCAGCACGCCGGGCCAGTCGGCGCGGATCCGCCGGTACCAGGCCGTGCCCGGGTCCGAGCGGACCAGGTGCAGATAGGCGAGGTCCAGCCCCCGCAGCCGGTCCAGGAGCGCGGCGTAGAGGCCCTCGGTGTCCTCCTCCCGCACCCCGTTGACGGTGCTCGCGGGGGAGATGCGGATGCCCACCCGGTCCGCGCCGATCGCCTCGGCCACCGCCTCGGTCACCTCCGCCGCGAACCGCACCCGCCGCTGCACCGGGCCGCCGTAGCCGTCGCGCCGGCGGTTGGTGTTGTCCGCGAGGAACTGGTGCAGCAGCATCCCGTTGGCCGAGTGCACCTCGACCCCCTCGAAGCCCGCGTCGCGCGCCCGCCGGGCGGCGGCGGCGAAGTCGGCGACCGTGGCGCGGATGTCGTCGGCGGTCATCTCCCGGGGCGCGACGGCCGGCCGGTGCCCGTCCGGCGTGAAGATCGTCTCCGGCAGCGGGACGGGGGAGGGCGCCACCGGGGTGAGACCGCTGGTCGCCGGATGGCCCACCCGGCCGCCGTGCTGGAGCTGGAGGAACATGCGCCCGCCGGCCGCCCGCACCGCGTCGGTGACCCGGCGCCAGCCCGCCACGTGCCGGTCGGTGTGGACGGCGGTGATGTTCGGGTACGTCTGCCCGACCGCGTTCGGTGTCGAGCCCTCGGCGACGATCAGCCCGGCCGAGGCGCGCTGGGCGTAGTGCGTGACCATCAGGTCGGTCGGGGTGCCGTCGGCCTCCGCGCGGTTGCGGGTGAGGGGGGCCATCACCAGGCGGTTGGGGAGTTCCAGCGCGCCGAGGCGGGCCGGGGCCAGGAGGTCCGTGGAGTCCATGGAGTGCGTTGTCTGCGGCATGGCCGCACGGTAGAACTTGACACTGATGTCAGATTCAAGTCCTCGGGCGTGGAGGTGACGGCATGCGCATCGGTGAACTGGCCCGGCGCACCGGCGTGAGCGAGCGGTCGCTGCGCTACTACGAGACCCAGGGCCTGCTCGCCAGCGAGCGCACCCCCGGCGGCCACCGCGACTACCCGGAGCGGGCCGTCGACCGGGTCATCCGCATCCAGGAGCTGTACGCGGCGGGCCTGCACAGCGACAGGATCCGCCTGCTGCTGCCCTGCATGCGCGACGAGGACGGCGGCCCCTCGGCGATCGCCACCCCGCGCCTGGTCGAGGACCTCACCGCCGAACGCGACCGCATCGACCGCATGATCGCCGACCTCCGGCGCTCCCGGGACACCCTGGACGAGGTCATCCGCACGGCCCGCAGATCCTGACCGCGGTACCCCCGAACGCCCCACTCATCAGGAACATCCCCTCGGCTCCATGCGACCGTGGGCGGTACGCCAGCCACCTACGCCGTAGCTCACGACCGACGTAGCCCCACGACGACGTACGGAGCCCCCATGGCCGACCTCCAGGACGACATCCCCTCCACGACCGAGGTCGGCGAGGACGACGGCCTGCCGGACGACCCCTTCCCGCCGGGGCCGGCCGGCTCGGCCGAGGCCCTGGACCGGGCGCACGCCCTCCTCGCCGCCCACCCGGTCGCCGACGGCTACAGCGGCCTGCCCTGGGCCCTGCGCCATCTGCCCTGGTACGACCTGGAGCTGGGCGAGGCCGCCATCGACACGGACGTGCCGCGGATGCGCGAGGGCCATGTCGGCGCCCTGTTCTGGTCGCTGCACCTGCCCGCCGAGCCCGGCGAGCCCGACAGCGCCGGAGGCGGCGAGCGCGCGACGGCCGCCACCCTGGAGCAGCTGGACCTGGTCCGCTCGGTGATCGAGGCCCACCCGGAGGGGCTGCGCCTGGTGCGCACCGCCGGCCAGGTCATCGACGCCCGCAACTGCGGCCGGGTCGCCGTGGTGCTGGGCCCGGCGGACGGCACCGCGCTCGGCGACTCCCTCGGCATCCTGCGCATCCTGCACGCCCTCGGCCTCCGGGTGCTCACCCTCGCCGGCACCGCCTGGGCGGGCCAGGCGGGCCTGACCCGGTTCGGCGAGGAGGTCGTCCGGGAGATGAACCGGCTCGGCGTGCTCGCCGACGTCTCCGGCGCCTCGCACGCCACCGCCGAGCGGACCGTGGCGCTGTCCAAGACACCGGTGCTGTGCACCCGCTCCGCCGCCCGGGTGCTGCGCCCGCACCCCGCCAACCTGCCCGACGACCTGCTCACCGCGCTGGGCGCGGCCAAGGGCCTGTGCATGGTGCCGCTGACCGCCGAGCAGACCGGCCCGACCGTCCAGGACGTCGCCGACCACCTCGACCACGTCCGGGACGTGGCCGGCCCGGAGTGCGTCGGCCTGTCCGGCACCTATGACTCCGGCGCCGTGCACCCGCGCGACCTCGCCGACGCCTCCCGCTACCCCCATCTGATCGCCGAGCTGCTCCGGCGCGGCTGGTCCGAGACCGAGCTGTCCCTGCTGACCTGGGGAAACGTTCAGCGGGTGCTGCGCAGCGCGGACTTCATGGCCCGCGCCGCCCAGCACCGCAGAGAGGCCTCGACGGCGAAGATCACCGAGTTGGACCAGCCCTGAGCCGTCAGGAGGTGCAGAGGCAGAAGGGGTGCCCCACGGGGTCCGCGTACACCCGGAAGGTGCGCTCGCGGTCCGCGGTGTCCAGCGGACGCGCCCCCAGCTCCAGCACCGCCTTCTCGGCCGCGTCCAGGTCCGGCGCCACCAGGTCCAGGTGGAACTGCTGGTCGCCGTCCGGTCCGGGCCAGCGCGGCGGCACGTACTGCGGAGCCTCCTGGAACGCCAGCGTCGGCCCTCCCGGCACCTTCAGCTCCACCCAGTCCCCCTGGCCCTCGGGGGTGCCGCCGAGGACGGCGGCGTAGAAGCCGGCCAGCGCCCGTGGGTCGGGACAGTCCAGCACGACGACACCGAATGTGGCGAGAGCCATGACTACCTCCTCGTGTTGCGTGGACGTGGTGCAGAATGCGGAACGACGCCGGTTCGGCCGACTGAGCCTCGGCCGAAACGGCGTCACCCTGCCGTGCGGTCAGGCGGTGGGGCGGCCCATCGCCCGGTAGGTCCAGCCGGCCCGTCGCCACAGCTCCGGGTCGAGGGTGTTGCGCCCGTCCAGGATCAGCCGGTCCGCCGCGACCTCGCCGAGCGCCGCCGGGTCCAGCTCGCGGAACTCGCGCCACTCGGTGAGGTGGAGCACGACGTCCGCGCCGCGCACCGCGTCCAGCGCCGAGTCGGCATAGCCGAGGGTCGGGAAGACCCGGCGGGCGTTGGTCATGCCCTTGGGGTCGTACACGGTCACCTGGCCGCCCTGGAGATGGATCTGCCCGGCCACGTTGAGCGCGGGCGAGTCCCGGACGTCGTCCGAGTCGGGCTTGAAGGTGGCGCCGAGCACCGCGACCCGCTTGCCGAGGAAGGAGCCGCCGCCCAGCGCCTCCCGGGCCATCTCCACCATCTGGCCGCGCCGGCGCATGTTGATGGAGTCGATCTCGCGCAGGAAGGTCAGCGCCTGGTCCGCGCCCAGCTCGCCCGCCCGCGCCATGAACGCCCGGATGTCCTTCGGCAGACAGCCGCCGCCGAAGCCGATCCCGGCGCGCAGGAACTTGGCGCCGATCCGGTCGTCGTGCCCGATGGCCTCCGCCAGCCGGGCCACGTCACCGCCCGCGGCCTCGCACACCTCCGCCATCGCGTTGATGAAGGAGATCTTGGTGGCGAGGAAGGAGTTCGCGGCGGTCTTCACCAGCTCGGCGGTCGGGAAGTCGGTGACGACGAACGGCGTGCCCTCGCCGACCGGCGTCGCGTACACCTCGCGCAGCAGCTTCTCGGCCCGCTCGCTGCGCACACCCACCACGATCCGGTCCGGGTGCAGGGTGTCCTGCACGGCGAAGCCCTCGCGCAGGAACTCCGGGTTCCAGGCCAGCTCGGCGTCGCCGCCGGCCGGGGCGTGCTCGGCGAGATAGGCGGCCAGCCGGTCCGCGGACCCGACCGGCACGGTCGACTTGCCGACCACCAGGGCGGGGCCGTGCAGATGCGGGGCGAGGGAGGCGATCGCGGAGTCGACGTAACTCATGTCACAGGCGTACTCGCCGTGCTTCTGCGGGGTGTTCACGCACACGAAGTGCACATCACCGAAGGCGCCGACCTCGGCCCAGTCGGTGGTGAACCGCAGCCGCCCCGACGAGCCCTCGATCCCCGCCACATGCCTGCGGAGCAGCTCGTCCAGCCCCGGCTCGAACATCGGGGTCTCGCCGCGCTCCAGCAGAGCGATCTTCTCCGGTACGACATCCAGCCCCAGCACCTCGAACCCCAGTTCGGCCATGGCCGCGGCGTGCGTGGCGCCGAGATAGCCGGTGCCGATCACGGTGATCTTCAGGCTCATGGGTGCTCCAGAACGGGTACGTCGGTGATGCGGAGCCCGAGCATAGTCGGGCCGCCCACCGGGCAATTTCCCCGCTGTCACCAAGCTCACGTAGGCGTCCCCCGGGCTGCCCTCTAAAATTTGAGTTACTTAACGGTAATTAGCGTCATCACTGCGTCAGTATCACTGCGTCTTTGGAGCGTGAGAGACCTTGGCCGGATCGGCTGACTTCGACCTGTACCGCCCGTCCGAGGAGCACGACATGCTCCGCGACGCCGTCCGCTCCCTGGTCGAGGCGAAGATCGCGCCGTACGCCACCGCGGTGGACGAGGAGGCCCGCTTCCCGCAGGAGGCCCTGGACGCCCTGGTGGCCAACGACCTGCACGCCGTGCACGTCCCCGAGGAGTACGGCGGCTCCGGCGCCGACGCGCTCGCCACGGTCATCGTGATCGAGGAGGTGGCCCGCGCCTGCGTCTCCTCCTCCCTCATCCCCGCCGTGAACAAGCTCGGCTCGCTGCCGGTGATCCTCTCCGGCTCCGAGGAGCTGAAGAAGAAGTACCTGGGTCCGCTCGCCAAGGGCGACGCGATGTTCTCGTACTGCCTGTCCGAGCCGGAGGCGGGCTCGGACGCCGCCGGCATGAAGACCAAGGCGGTCCGCGACGGCGACCACTGGATCCTCAACGGCGTCAAGCGCTGGATCACCAACGCGGGCGTCAGCGAGTACTACACCGTGATGGCCGTGACGGACCCGGAGAAGCGCTCCAAGGGCATCTCCGCCTTCGTCGTCGAGAAGTCCGACCCGGGCGTGTCCTTCGGCGCCCCGGAGAAGAAGCTCGGCATCAAGGGCTCCCCGACCCGCGAGGTCTACTTCGACAACGTCCGCATCCCCGCCGACCGCATGATCGGCGAGGAGGGCACCGGCTTCATGACGGCCATGAAGACCCTGGACCACACCCGCATCACCATCGCCGCCCAGGCGCTCGGTGTCGCCCAGGGCGCCTTCGACTACGCCAAGGGCTATGTCCAGGAGCGCAAGCAGTTCGGCAAGGCGATCGCCGACTTCCAGGGCATCCAGTTCATGCTCGCCGACATGTCGATGAAGATCTCGGCCGCCCGCGCCCTGACCTACCAGGCCGCCGCCGCCTCCGAGCGCGGCGACGCCGACCTCACCTACCTGGGCGCAGCCGCCAAGTGCTTCGCCTCGGACGTGGCGATGGAGGTCACCACCGACGCCGTCCAGCTCCTCGGCGGCTACGGCTACACCCGTGACTACCCGGTGGAGCGCATGATGCGCGACGCCAAGATCACCCAGATTTATGAGGGCACGAACCAGGTCCAGCGGATCGTGATGGCCCGCAACCTGCCGTAGGGCCGGACCGGCTCCTCCTCGGTGCGCCTGGTGACCGGTCGGTCACATGCGGCGCGGGGCCGGGGGACGTAGGACGGAAGCACACGGGACCCGTCCCGGGTCCCCGCCTCCGAGGAGGAGCCATGACCCAGTCCGGAATGATGCCCGCCCTGACCCGGCAGATGCAGGACTGCATCGAGGCCTGCATGAACTGCCACAACATGTGCGAGGAGGCCATGAGCTCCTGCATGCAGCAGGGCGGCCAGGCGCAGATGCAGGTCATGCGCGCGCTCATGGACTGCTCCGAGACGACCCGTATGTGCGCCGACATGATGATGCGGCGCTCGCCCATGTCCGGCGACATGTGCGCCATGTGCGCGAGGGTCTGCGAGATGTGCGCCGAGGCGTGTATGTCCATGCCCGACGACCAGATGATGATGCGCTGTGCGGAGGCGTGTCGCCGCTGCGCGGAAACCTGTCGCGCGATGGCGGGCGCGAGCATGTGAGCCCGGCCCGCTGAGGCCGGCGGCCGAGGGCACCCGCTCCGGGCGCCCTCGGTCCCGCCGCAGCCGTCAGGTGCCGGAGACGGTGACCTTCTGGTCGTTCTTCAACTCGTCCACCAGCGTCTTCACCTTCGCCTTGTCCCAGACGAGGTTGCCGCCCGTGGAGCCGGAGATCGGCATGTTCATCGAGGTGCCGTCACCGCCGCTGACGCCCTTCATCGCCCAGAACATCGAGGCCAGGTCCCACAGCGACATGTCCTTGTCGACGATCAGCGAGTCCAGGCCCGCGCCCATCACCGGGTAGAACTTGAACGGGTTGAGGATCGTCGACGGCGTGGCCACCTGGTGGGCCAGCGCGGACAGGAACTTCTGCTGGTTCTTGGTGCGCTGGAGGTCGGAGGCGGCGAAGGCGTGCCGGGTCCGGACGAACGCGAGCGCCTGCTGCCCGTTCAGGGTCTGCTTGCCCGCCTTGAAGTCGGCGCCGGACCACTTGTCCTTGAAGGCGTGGTCGATGGTGATGTCGACACCGCCGACCGCGTCCACGATGTTCGCGAAGCCCTGGAAGCCGATCTCCACGTAGTGGTCGATGTGCAGACCGGTGTTGTACTCGATCGTGCGCACCAGCAGGGTCGGGCCGTCCTCGGCGTAGGCCGCGTTCAGCTTCTCGTGCCGGCCTCTCGCCGGGTAGACCTTCCCGGACGTCGAGCCCTTGTACGACGGGACCTCCACGTCCGAGTCGCGCGGCAGCGAGACCAGCGTGTCGCCGTTGTCGCCGACGTGCAGGATCATCATCGAGTCGGTGCGCTTGCCCTCGGCGGCGCCGGTGTGCAGCTTCTTCTCGTCCGCCCTGGACATGCCCTCGCGGCTGTCCGAGCCGACGATCAGGTAGTTGGTGCCCGAGCCGCTCTCCGGGCGGTCGATGACCTTGGACAGGTCGACCTCGCGGCGCAGCTTGGAGTCGGCCCAGAAGTAGGTCGCGACCGAGGTGACGACCAGCACGGTCGCCAGCGTGATCGCCGTCCACTTGATCCGGCGCCGCCAGTTCGGCGCGGGCCGCGCCGCCCGGCCCGGCGCACCGGCCGGACCGCCGGGACCGCGGCCGCCGGGGGCGCCGTAGACCTGACCGGTGTTGTAGCCGCTGTCGAAGCCGGTGCCCTCGTCATAACCCTGGCCGTCGGTGTACGACGGCTGCTGCGGGACTCCGGCGCCGTACGGCGGCGCGGAGCGGCCGGGGCCGCCGTACGCCGAGCGGGGGCCGGGCGGTACCGCCGGACCGCGCCGCACCTGACGCATCACCTGGGCGCCTTCCGGCTGTGCGCCGGCACTGCCGCGTCCGTAGCGGGGGTCACGGTTGTCGTCGGACCATCCCTCGGGCCAGTCATTCATGGGCCCCAGTGTGCCGGGCCGCTCCAGGTGCCTTACAAGGCCTGTCGGAAAATAGGGTCGGCGCTGTTGCCAAGCTGACACAAATTCCGCGAATGTCGCTTCGGCATAAGGTGGAGGGCATGACAGACCAGGCCACGGGCGCGGAAACAGACATCCCGGGCAAGCCCACGTCCGCCTCGCGCACCACCCTCAGCCACATCATGACCCACAACGACACCAACCTGCTGGGGACGGTGCACGGCGGTGTGATCATGAAGCTCGTCGACGACGCGGCGGGCGCCGTGGCCGGCCGGCACTCCGGCGGTCCCGCCGTCACCGCCTCCATGGACGAGATGGCGTTCCTGGAGCCGGTCCGCGTCGGTGACCTGGTCCATGTGAAGGCCCAGGTGAACTGGACCGGCCGGACCTCCATGGAGGTCGGCGTCCGGGTCCTCGCCGAGCGCTGGAACGAGTCCGCCCCGCCCACCCAGGTCGGCTCCGCCTACCTGGTCTTCGCGGCCGTGGACGCCGACGGCAGGCCGCGCCGGGTCCCGCCGGTCCTCCCGGAGACCGACCGCGACCGCCGCCGCTACCAGGAAGCCCAGATCCGCCGCACCCACCGCCTGGCCCGCCGCCGCGCCATCCGCGAACTGCGGGAGAAGCGCACGGCAGAGGGCTACGAAGAGTAGGGCCGCCCCTGAGGGGCGCGCTGTCGTCCCGCTGCGGCTCGGCACGGCGCCCCGGCCGGCACACGGTGCGGCCGCGCCTCGCCGCCGCGCCTCGCCAGCTCTGGCCGGCACCCCGCCTCGCGCCACACGCGGCCGCTGCCGCGGAGGGCCAGGAGGGGCAGGGCAACCCCTTCAGGGCCGCGCCCTGTGTCTCCTGTGCGGCCTCGCCTCGCCGCCGGGTCTCGCCAGGGTGGCGCCCCGGCCGGACCACCGCCTCGCGCCACACGCGGCCGCTGCCGCTGGGCGGGGGGGGCTAGGGGGACGCCCCCCGACCGCGCCCCGTCGTAGACGCTCAGCACACCACTTCGCTGCCCCGGACCACGCTCTGCTGGGGTTGGGCGGGGTCTTCGTAGTGGATCGGGCGGACCGCCTTGAAGTCGGTGCCGATCGTCGCCTTCAGGAGCGGGCCCTGGCCCGGTACCGCGCGCAGCTCGCTGCCGGGCAGGGCCGCAGCCAGGGAGCGGGCGGAGCGGTCCCAGCGGGGGTCGTAGGAGATCACGGTCCGCTTGACGTCGCGCACCGGCGCGGTGACCGGCCGGTGCGTGGTGGCGAAGCCCGCCGCCGCGAGCGCCGCGTCGGCCCGCTTGGCCAGCCCGGCCGTCGGCGTGCCGTTCGCCAGCTGCACCCGGACCTGCCGCGGGTCCACGTCCACCGGCACCGGGGCCGGGCCGCGGCGCGGCGGCGCGGTGACGGCGAGCGGCTTGTCGTCGCGCAGCGCCTGGAACAGCTGGTCCGCCTTGGCCTGGTCCCACTTCAGGGTGGAGCCGACGCCCTTCACGTCGTAGTTCATCTGCGCGATCGGCACGGTGGCGAACTCGGACGAGGACGGGGAGAAGTTCCGCATCGCCCGGCCGAGGTCGAGCAGCTCGTCGGTGCCGAAGCCCTCGTCCGCCCGGACCGAGCCGAGCACCGCCCGGGTCACGTCCCGGAACCTCATCGGGTTGAGCAGCACCCCGGAGGAGGTCGTCTTCTCGATCAGCGCGGCGAGGAACCGCTGCTGCCGCTTCATCCGGCC
This sequence comes from Streptomyces sp. NPDC031418, assembly GCF_055581605.1. Classification (NCBI taxonomy): domain Bacteria; kingdom Bacillati; phylum Actinomycetota; class Actinomycetes; order Kitasatosporales; family Streptomycetaceae; genus Streptomyces; species Streptomyces sp. NPDC031418. The sequence continues at coordinate 32,593 of NZ_JBVIJC010000019.1, read as the reverse complement.
CAGATCGCTCGCCCCGTCCACATGCCGGGCGCGCACGTACTGGAGCGCCTGCCCGCCCTGGAGGGTGTGGGTGCCGGCGGAGAGGTCGAGTCCGGTGAACGCGTCCTTCAGCGGGGTCGCCGTGCACACGTTCACCCCGCCGAGCACGTCGACCGTCTTCATGAAGCTGGTGAAGTCGACCTCCAGATAGTGGTCGATCTTCACATGGGTCATGTTCTCCACGGTCCGGATGGTCAGCTGCGGGCCGCCCTCCGCGTAGGCCGCGTTCAGCTTGAGCGGATGCGCCCCGTACCGCCGGCCCGTCGACGGGTCGACATGCGCGGGCACCTCGGCGTAGGAGTCGCGGGGCAGGCTCACCACGGTGGCCCGCTCCCGGTCCGCGGAGATGTGCACCAGCATCATCGTGTCGGTGCAGTGGCAGGGCTCCCCGCCCAGGTGGTAGGCGCGCCGCAGCTGCTCGGTGATCTTGTCTCGGCCGTCGGTGCCGACCAGCAGGACGTTCATGCCGTGGCCCGCGCGGGGCCGGTTCTTCATGTCCTTGAAGGCGTCGACGCGGGCGATACCCGCGTCCAGGCTGGTGACCACCGCGTGCCCGATCCCGGCGGAGGCGAGCACCACGACGGACAGCGTGGTCAGCGCCCGCATCGCCCAGCGCGGCCGTTTCGGCGGCCGGACCGGCCGCACCGCCCGCTCGGGCGGGCGCGGCACCCGGCGGGGCGGCTGCGGACGGCGCTGGGGACGCGCGGGGGAGTGAGGGGGGCTGGGCACAGGGGGACTCCTCCGGACGAGGCCGAACGTGGGATCCGTGAGCACGGTAGGCCGATACGACCTTCATCCCGCGTCACGCCCCCGGCGGCGCGCACCGCTGTCCCCCGTTCGCGGTAACGTGAGCGTCCTATGAACGCCAAGCCCGACGTGCGGCTCCCCGCTGTTTCCGTGATCATGCCCGTCCTCAACGAGGAGCGGCATCTGCGCGGGGCCGTCCAAGCGATCCTCGCGCAGAGTTACCCCGGCGAGATGGAGGTCGTCATCGCCCTCGGTCCGTCCACGGACCGCACGGACGAGATCGCCGCCGAGCTGGTGCACGAAGACTGGCGCGTCCACACCGTCCCGAACCCGAGCGGCCGCACCCCCGCCGCCCTGAACGCGGCGATCAAGGCCTCCCGGCACCCGATCGTGGTCCGCGTCGACGGCCACGGCATCCTCTCGCCGAACTACATCGCGACCGCCGTACGGCTCCTGGAGGAGACCGGCGCGCAGAACGTCGGCGGCATCATGCACGCCGAGGGCGAGAACGCCTGGGAGGACGCGGTCGCCGCCGCGATGACCTCGAAGATCGGCGTCGGCAACGCGGCCTTCCACACCGGCGGCGAGGCGGGCCCGGCGGAGACGGTCTACCTGGGCGTCTTCCGCCGCGAGGCCCTGGAGCAGCAGGGCGGCTACAACGAGGAGTTCATCCGCGCCCAGGACTGGGAGCTGAACTTCCGGATCCGCGAGGCGGGCGGCCTGATCTGGTTCTCGCCCGAGCTGAAGGTGTCGTACCGGCCGCGGCCCTCCGTGCGGGCGCTGGCCAAGCAGTACAAGGACTACGGCCGCTGGCGGCATGTCGTCGCCCGCTACCACGCCGGCTCCATCAACCTGCGCTACCTCGCCCCGCCGGCCGCGGTGTGCGCCATCGCCGCGGGGGTCGTGGTGGGCGCCGCCCTGACGCCGTGGGGCTTCGTGATCCCCGCCGGCTATCTGGCGGCGATCACGGCCGGCTCGGTCCCGGCGGGCAAGGGCCTGCCGCTGAAGGCCCGGCTCCAGATCCCGGTGGCCCTCGCCACCATGCACATGTCGTGGGGCTGGGGCTTCCTGACCAGCCCGAAGTCCCTCGCCAAGCGGGTCATCGCCTCGCGCCGCCCGGCGGTGCTCAGCTCCTGACCGGCCATCGGGGCCCCTGTCCGCGCCGTTCGCGCCGGACAGGGGCCCCGATGCCGTTCACCACTGGTAGGGCCCGTACACGTCCATGCACTGGCCGCGGTCCGCGCCGTTGATCGAGTCGGCGTTCTTCGGCAGGTCCCCGGCCTTCGGCTTGGACTGCTTCGGATAGCTCGTCCCGGTGCGCCAGTCCGCGCCGACGACGACCGTCACCCCGGACACCCCGGTCGACTGCTTCACCGCGCTCAGCGGGATGCCCAGCGCCTTGGCCACCGCCTGGGCGTCGCCCTCCAGGTCCGCGCTCGGATACTGCACGACCGTGGTGTCCACGGACTGCGCGACGGAGGTGTCGGACGTGGCCCGCGGGTAGCCCTTCTGCGCCAGTGCCTGGCTGATCGCCAGCGCCCGGTGCGGCACCGCGGCCTGGTCCGCGCTCTGTGTGGCGTTCTGCACCAGCACGCCGAGGCGGGCCGGGTCGGTCGACGGCGTCTTGGCGGCGGCGCCGGAGTCCTTCTTCCCCTTCGACGCGTCACCGCCCTTGCCGTTCTTGTCGAGCGGGACGTCGTCGTGCAGCATCTGCCACAGCTGGTCGGCGTCGGCCTTGTCCTCGATGACGTGCGCCTTGTTCTGCGGATCCTCGAGGTTGGGCATCGTCACGGACGTGATGCGGTCGGACGGCACCGACTTCATCTCCATGCCCAGGTCGTACAGCTTCTTGACCGTGCCGATCTCCTCGGACACCTTCAGCGACTTGGTGGCCGCCTCGGCCAGGTCCATCAGACGCCCGGTGTCGGTGAAGACGTTCTGCTGTTGCAGCGTGCGCATCATCGAGTTCAGGTACATGTGCTGGGCGCGGGCCCGCATCAGGTCGCTGCCCCAGGCGTGCCGGGTCCGCAGCCACTGCAACGCCTGGACGCCCTTGACCTTGTGCGTGCCGGCCGTCAGCTTCAGCCCGGAGCCGCCGGGCTGGTCGGGCGTCGGGTGGTCCCACACGTTCTGCTTCACACAGACGTCGACCCCGCCGATCGCGTCCGCCATCTGCACCACACCGGAGAAGTCGATCATCATCCAGTGGTCGATGTAGACCTTGGTGAGGTTCTCCCAGGTGGACAGCGTGCACGCGGCGCCGCCCCGGGCCAGGGTGGTGTTGATGATGTCGTTCGTCGCCGGGTAGGACTTGCCCGTGTCGGGGTTCTTGCACGGCGGGATGTCGACGCGGGTGTCGCGGGGGATGCTCACCATGGCGGCGCTCTTGCGGTCCGCGGACAGGTGGATGAGGATCTGCACGTCCGCCAGCGGCGGGCTGCCGACCTGCTTCTTGCTGCCGCCGAGCTTCACGTTCTCGGCGGTGTTACGGCTGTCCGAGCCGATCAGCAGGATGTTCAGCGGGGTCTGGCCGGCCGCGTTGGGCGCGGTCTTCTGCGCCTTGGAGTCGCCGGCGCTGCGCGCACCCTTGCGGATGTTGGCGTTGAGGTGCTGGTAGTACAGGTAACCGGCGCCGGCCGTGCCGAGTATGACCACCGCGAGGACGGTCGCCGACCAGCGCAGGGTGCGTCGTCGGCGGCGTCTCCGGTCGGCCTTCCCGCCGCCTCTGCGCCGCCCGCCACCGTGCCGGCCGGAGCCTTCCTTCGTGTCCGGTGTCTGCGATGCGGGCGACGTCCTGTCGCCCATCGCGGGAGCCTCCTCCCGCACCTCGCTCTGCGCCAAACTTCCTGCCCTCCCCACCCTTGCGCCCACCCGCGCGTTCAACGCGACGGGCCCGTCTCGTCACGAGTTAGACGCACGACGGGCCCGTTGGGTTACCTAGGAAGCGCACTTAACCTCGTCGGCCGTGGACTTGTCGACCTTCGGTGCCTTCGCGGCGGAGGTGAGCGGCACACCGGCGCCCTTGAAGTCCTTGCCCAGCGTCAGCGTCATCGCCGGCAGCCCCTGGGAGTTGGTCACACTCCGACCCGGTGTGAGCGCCGAGCCCGGCAGGCCCATCAGCGCGGCCAGCTCCCGTGCCTGCGCCGCCTGGTCGGGCGCGTACTCCAGGGTGGTCCTGCTCAACTGGTCCGGCGCGTTGCCCGCGTTCTCCGACTTCAGCACGCCCTCGTCGTTCTGGAGCCAGCCGAGCACCGCCTGTGCGCTGCCGGCCGTCGCCCCGCCGTTGAGGACGCGCACCCGCACCTCGGAGGGCGCGGACCTGGTCCCCTTGAGCCGGGCGGCCTGAGCGTCCTTCGCGGCCTTCTGCTTCCTCTTCACCTCGGTGAGGGAGACGTCGTTCTTGATGGCGTCGAAGACGGCCGGGGCCTGCGCCTGGTTGACGACCACCGTCGCGTGGACCTTCTCGGCGGGGTTGTCGACCACCGGGACCGTGGTGAAGCTGATGTGCTTCGGCGGCACCTTCTTCAGCTCCAGCGCCACGTCCTTGAGCGTGCTGACACTGCGGATGCCGGTGTCCACGGTCAGCGCCTTCGTGGCCGCCTCGGCCAGGTCCAGCAGCTTCGACGGGTTGGTGAGGGTGTCGCTGGAGGACATCTTGCGCATCAGGGAGCCCAGGAACTGCTGCTGCGCCTTGATGCGGTCCAGGTCGCCCTGGTTGCCGAAGCTGTGCCGGGTGCGCACGAAGGCCAGCGCCTGCTCGCCCTCGACGACCGACTTGCCGGCGGGCAGATGGAGGTGGGACTGCTTGTCGTTCACCGGGTGGGTGACACACACCTCGACGCCGCCGACCGCGCTCGTCAGCGTCTTCACCGCGTTGAAGTCCGCCATCATGAAGTGGTCCACGTGGATGCCCGTGACCGCCTCGACGGTGCGCATGGTGCAGCCCGGGTCGCGGCCGTCCTGGCCGAGGCTGGTGTTGAACCGCACCCCGTCCGTGCCGGGGATCACCTTGGTGCTGCCGTCCGGCTGCTTCGTCGGGCAGTCCGGGACGTCCACGATCAGGTCGCGCGGGATGCTCAGCGCGGTCGCGTTCGTCCGGTCCTTGGCGACGTGCAGCAGGATGTTGGTGTCCGCGTGGCCGACGGAACCCTTGTCGCCGTAGCCCTCGTTGCCCTTCCCGGTCCGCTTGTCGGTACCGATGATCAGGACGTTGAAGGCCTCGTCCTTGCTGAAGCCCTTGGAGCCCGCGTCACCGACGTCGATCGTGGAGACGTTGCCCTCCAGGTGCTTGATGTAGAGGTAGCCGGCGGTGCCGACGGCGACCAGCACGAAGGCCGTGCCGCCCGCGGTCCACGCCAGCACCTTCCCCCACCGGGTCTTCTTCTTCACCGGCCGCCGGCCGCGCCGCCCGGGCGCCGTCTCCGGCTCCGCGCCCCGCCGCCGGGAGGACCGCGGCGGCGGCACGTCCCCTGGGCGTACCTGCCGCATCTCCCGGGTCCCGCCGGCCTTCGCGTCGTCCCGGCGGCGCCGCGCGCCGTCGCCCGGCGCGTCCGGTCTGCGCGGGGAGGGGACCGACGACCGGCCGGGCGACTGCGGTGCGGAAGGTCCCAGTCGCAGTTCGTATTCGCCGGTGTTCGGATTGAGTACCCACTGGTCTGCGGGGTCGATGTTCTCCGCCCGCCCACGGCCTTGCGCGTCCACGGTTGTCCGAATCCTCCGTCGGGGCCACGCGGCGCCTTCCCCCTCAAAGGCGCTCGGGTCTCGGTGAATCAGTGCACGACCCCAGGACGGACCTCGTGGCCGGGTGCACCGGATCGCTCACACTATCCGCCCAGTTCAGCGTCAAGCGACGCCGGTGACAAATTAACCCTTCCTACAACTGGGCAATCCGCCTCATTTTCTGAACACACTTACGGCTCGGGGGCGCGCTTCACTCACAGGTGTGCTCGGCGGCGGTGTTCCCCCGGAAGGTGGGCGCGGGCGAGGGCCCGCTCTTGCCGTCCCCCTGCCCGCCCGCGCCGTCCTGCTTCTGCCGCGTCACCACCACCGGCTGGTCCGCCCGCAGCCGCTGGAACAGCGCCTCGGCCTCCGGCTCCACGAGCTGGTCGCGGTTGGTGTCGTAGACGTACGACTCCCTCGGCACCGTCAGGAACTGCACCCGCTCGGTCGGGATGTCGCGCAGCCCGCGCACCAACTGGTACAGGCCACGCAGACTCGCCAGATCCGGGTCGGTGGTGAGCGAGGAGGTCGCCGCGTCCAGCACCGGATACAGCTTCGCCGGGTTCAGCAGGACGTCGTCGCTCTGCACCTTGTCGACCAGGGCGCCGAGGAAGCGCTGCTGACGCTCCATCCGCTCGGTGTCGCTGCCGTCCCCGAGCGACTTGCGGGCCCGTACGAAGCCGAGCGCCTGCTCGCCGTCCAGCAGCACCTTCCCCGCGGGCAGCTTCAGCCGGGCCGCCTTGTCGTCGATGGGCTCCTTCAGGCACACCTGCACCCCGTCGACGGCGTCGACCATCTCCTTGAACCCGCGGAAGTCCACGACCACGTGGTGGTCGATCCGGATGTCCGTCAGCTTCTCCACGGTCCGGATCGTGCACGCCGCCCCGCCGAGCGCGAAGGCCTGGTTGAACATCGCGAACGCCGGCTCGGTGCGGCTGCCGTCGGTCTGCCGGCAGCCCGGTATGTCGACCATCAGGTCCCGGGGCAGCGAGACGGCGGTGGCGCTGCGCCGGTCGGCGGCCAGATGCAGCAGGATCGCGGTGTCCGACCGCTCGCTGCCCAGGTCCCGCCCGTACTCGTCGTTGCCCTCCCCGGCCCGGGTGTCGGACCCGATCAGCAGGATGTTCTGCGCGCCGCGCACCAGCGCGGTGGGCCGCTCCTTGTCGTACCGGGCCAGCTCGGCGGCGGCCGCGTCGTCGGCGGTGATGTTGCGGTCGAGCTTGGCGTAGAGCGCCCAGCCGGTCCCGCCGGCGGCCACGACGAGTACGGCGGCACCGAGCGCGGTACCGCGCACCCACCGCCGCCGGCGCCGCCGCGCGAGCCCGTCACCGGTGGCGGAGGAACCGAGCCGGGGACCGAGGGGCCTGCCCACGCTGTCGGTCACGGCACGGTCCCCCTAACGGTCGTACGAGCGTCAAAAGCCCTGCCCTTACGACGATGGCCGGGCAGGGCGCCCCAGGGCGCCCTGTACTACTCCGACCGGGGGACCCCCGCCCCTCTGATCAGCGGCGCACCACGGTGACCTTCTCGGTCTCGATCCGCTGGGCGAGCCGGTCCTCGTCCAGCCGGTCCAGATGCCGGCACAGCACCACGGACCCGCCCGTGGCCAGCGGCCCGAACAGTCCCGCGTTCAGGCCGTCCCAGGTGTCGTACGGCAGCCCGGACAGCAGCCGGGAGCCGGGCCCGGCCAGCTCCAGCGACGGCGCCTCCGCCCGGGCCCGCTGGACGACCTCCGCCCCGCTGAACTCCCGCCCGGCCACGATCAGCGCGGGCTCGTCCGGATCCACCGGCGCGAACGGCACGAACCGGTCCCCCTGCCCCGGCACCTCCACGGCGTAGTCGGCGAACCCCTCCGGAGGCCCCTGCGGGAACCGCCCGCCCAGCGGCCGCAGCGCCAGCGCGACCCGCTCGCCGCGGCAGGCCCGCGCCGCCTCGAGGGAGTCCGGACCGCTCACCACCACGTCCGCCGCCGCCGGATCCCCGGCGACATCCGCGACCGCGCCCACCGAGGCGCACGCGAGCAGCCACACCGCCGTCTGCCAGTGCGCCGGCAGCAGCAGCGCGACCCGGTCGCCGGGGCCGGCGGCGAGGTCGCCCTGGAGGAGGTTCGCGGTCTTGGACACCCAATTGGCGAAGGTGGCCACGGACAGTTCGACGCGTTCGCCCGTGGCGTCGTCGTAGAAGGTCACCAGAGGGCGGCCGGGGTCCGCGGCGAGCGCGGAAGCCAGCAGGTCGGCGGGGGTGCGATCGGTGGCGTTCACCCGGCACAGGGTACGCGCGGGCCGGGACGCGCGGGCGCGCGGCGGGCCACCGGTTCGGCGGAGCGCCGTCCGACGGTCCGTCAGTTCACCGATGGACAGATTTGTCTGACTATGTCCAAGATCATAACCATGCGTGGATTCCTGACCTCCTCCATCGGCGTCACCACGGTCGCCGCGGCCCTCACCCTCCCTCTGGCCGTGCCCGCGACCGCCGTGACCACCGTGCCCGCCCGCCCCGCCGCCGGTGCGAGCCCCGCCGAAGCCGCGATCCCGGGCCACACCCAGTCCCTGCCGCTGCTGCCCCGCTCCCGCACCCGCGCCCTCGGCACGGCCCCGGAACAGGGCCTGTACCGCGCCGAGGTGGAACGCTTCGCACTGGTCGGAGTCGTCTGGGACGACCCGGACACCGAACTGCACGGCCGGGTCCAGGTACGCACCCGTTCCGTGGCGACGGGCCGCTGGTCCGGCTGGCAGGACGTCGAGACCGACAACGCCGACCACGGCGCCGACCCCGGCACCGCGGAACGCACCTCGCGACGGGTGCGCGGGGCGACCGCGCCGCTGTGGGTGGGCGAGTCCGACGGAGTGGACGTACAGGTCCGCGCGGGCGGCGGCACACGCGTCCCCGGCAGCCGTGCGGCGACGCCGCCCCCGCTCCCCTCCGGACTGCGCCTGGAACTCGTCGACCCCGGCGACGAGGCCCTCCCCGAGGGCGCACCGGCCGACGCGCCGCGCACCGGACTGCACACCGACGCGGCGCGCGCGGCCTCCGCCGCCAACACCGACATCACTGAGTTCGGCGCCCTGGAGATCCCGGAGCTGAGCCGGTCGGCCACCGAGAGCGAACTCGCCCGCCTGGAAGGGGTGGTGCGGGCGAAGCCGTACATCGGGCCACGGCCGCGCATCGTCACCCGCCGGGGCTGGGGCGCGAACGAGTCACTGCGCGAACCCGGGTTCGTCTACACGAAGAAGGTCAAGGCGGCCTTCGTGCACCACACCGCCTCGGGCAACAAGTACACCTGCTCCCAGGCCCCCTCCGTCATCCGCAGTATCTACCGCTACCACGTCACGAGCATGGGCTGGCGGGACATCGGCTACAACTTCCTCGTCGACAAGTGCGGAACCATCTACGAGGGCCGGGCCGGCGGAGTGGCGAAGGCCGTCCTCGGCGCGCACACCCTCGGTTTCAACACCAACAGCATGGGCATCGCCGTCATCGGAACCTACGGCGCCACGAAGCCGTCTAACGCGGCGGTGACGGCGATCGCCCGGCTCACCGCCTGGAAACTCGGCCTCTTCGGGGCGAATCCGCGCGGAAAGACATACCTGACGTCGGGCGGTGGCAATCTGTACCCGAAGGGGAAGAACGTACGACTGAACGTGATCTCCGGTCATCGGGACGGGTTCGCCACGGAATGCCCCGGCAAACGGCTCTATGCCAAGCTCGGCTCGGCCCGCGCCGACGCGGCGCGGTACCAGGGCCGCTGAGCCGGCCGAGCCACGGGGCGCACGCCGTCGCCAGGGAGCCGGAGTCGGGGGGCTCCGGCTCCCATCCGTCTAAACTGACCGCCCGAGACGCATGGCAATGTGGCGGTAACAACTGATTCGAGCGGTCCCCGGCAGGAAGCAGAGACGACAGGTGACAGAAGCGATCCTCCTGGTCGGCGGCAAGGGCACCCGGCTGCGACCGCTCACGGTGCACACCCCCAAGCCCATGGTGCGGGCCGCCGGAGTGCCGTTCCTCACCCATCAGCTGGCCAGAGCGAGAGCGGCGGGCGTGGAGCACATCGTCCTCGCGACCAGCTATCTGGCCGAGGTCTTCGAACCCTACTTCGGCGACGGCGCCGCGCTCGGCCTGCACATCGAGTACGTCACCGAGGAGGAACCCCTCGGCACCGGCGGCGCCATCCGCAACGTGGCCTCCCGGCTGCACTCCGGCCCCGACGACCCGGTCCTCGTCTTCAACGGCGACATCCTCACCGGGCTCGACATCAGGGCCCTGGTCGACACCCACGAGTCCACGGGCGCGGACGTCTCCCTGCACCTGACGAAGGTCACCGACCCGCGCGCCTACGGTCTGGTCCCCACCGACCCCTCCGGCCGCGTCCTCGCCTTCCTGGAGAAGCCCCAGACGCCCGAGGAGATCGTCACCGACCAGATCAACGCCGGCGCGTACGTCTTCCGCCGCTCCCTCATCGACATGATCCCGGCGGGCCGCCCCGTCTCGGTGGAGCGCGAGACCTTCCCCGGCCTGCTCTCCGCCGGCGCCCACCTCCAGGGCATGGTCGACTCCACCTACTGGCTGGACCTCGGCACCCCGGCCGCCTTCGTCCGCGGCTCGGCCGACCTGGTCCTCGGCCGCGCCCCGTCCCCGGCGGTCCCCGGCCGCTGCGGCGACCGCCTCGTCCTTCCCACGGCCAGGGTGGCGCCGGGCGCGAAGCTGACCGGCGGCACGGTGGTCGGCGAGGGCGCGTTCGTGGCCGAGGGCGCGACGGTCTTCGGCTCGACCATCCTCCCCGGCGCCGTCATCGAACCCGGCGCCGTCATCACCGACTCCCTGATCGGCTCCCGCGCCCGCGTCGGCGAACGCTCCGTCCTCACCGGCACGGTGGTCGGCGACGACGCGATCGTCGGCCCCGACAACGAACTCCACACCGGCGCCCGCATCTGGTGCAACGCCCAAATCCCAGCGGGAGCGGTCCGCTTCTCCTCGGACCAGTAGGGGTCCCTGCGGGGCGGGGGGGGGCGCGTCTTCGAGTGCGGCTGGGTGGGGGCTGATCGCGCAGTTCCCCACGCCCCTAACGGGGCGCTCACAGCCGCGGGCAGTCGTGCCGCTGGGGCGATGGGGGTCCCCCTGCTCGAGCGAAGCCGAGAGCTTGGGGGAGGGTGGGCGCAGGCGGCACCCCGCCAGCGCGGGCAAGCGAAACCCCACCCGCCCAGCCACAGCACAGGGCACCCCTCAAGCACCGGCAAGCAAACCCCCGCCCAGCACAGCTCAGCGCGCCTCACAACAACCCGATATCAACCCGCCTCATCTTCGGCGCCCTCCGCTTTGGCACACACCCACTCAACAAAATCAACCGCGCCGCCCGATGCCGCTGCCCCGCATACGGCTCCAGCAACTCCAACATCACCGCATCATCCGCCCCCCGATCCCCTGCCAACGCCCACCCCACGATCCCCGGCAGATGCAGATCCCCCACCGTCACCGCATCCGCCGCCCCATGACTGCGCTGCACCACCTCCGCCGACGTCCACGGCCCCACCCCCGGCACCACCTCCAACCGCGCCCGAGCCTCACCCGCCGGCAACCCCACCACCTGCTCCAGCCGCGCAGCGACCCGCACGGCCCGCAACACCGTCGACGCCCGCTTGTCGTCCACCCCGGCCCGATGCCACTCCCAGGAGGGAATCAGCGCCCAGGTCCGCGGCGCGGGCATCACGAACATCGGCCGTTCCCCCACCCCCGCGGGCCCCGGCGCCGGCTCCCCGAACCTCCGCACGAGCAACCGCCACGCCCGGTACGCCTCGTCCGTCGTGACCTTCTGCTCCAGCACCGAGGGGATCAACGACTCCAGCACCAGCCCGGTCCGCGTCAGCCGCAACCCCGGCCGCCGGCGCCACGCATGCGCCACCACCCGGTGCCGGGGCACGAACGCCCCCGGATCATCGGCCGCACCCAGCAGCTCCGGCAGCCGCTCCAGCAGCCACTCCGCCCCGGCCCCCCACGCCTCGCCGAGCACCTCGTCGCCGTACGCCCGCACCCGCAGCGTGCCCGGGCCGGCCGGCGTGCGGCTGGTGCGCCAGACGGACCCGTCCGCCGTGGTCCGGAAGGTGGGGTCGGCCGGCCCGCGCCGCAGCGGCCCGAGCACCAGCCCGAGGTCGAGCGGCCCGTCCGGCACCCACCGCCGTACCCGGGCCGGAGCCGCCCCCGCCGGCCGCGGCACCCCCGCCCCACCGCGCGCGGGCCCGCCGACGGCCACGCCGGTCTCACCCCCGCGCACACTCGTACGCGTGGGCCGCGGAGCGAATCGTCCTGCCACTGCTGACGTCCTCGGGGTGCGAATACTTTCCTACGAGACTAGGCGGTGCCGAAGCCGTCTCACCGCACCTCGATGTACGCCCCCGCGTCCCGCTCCGCCCGCGCCCTCGGCTCCTCCGCCGGGCGGCCGATCGCCACCGCGCCCATCGGATCCCAGTCGGCCGGCAGACCGAGCGTCTCGCGCACCACGTCCCGGCAGAACATCGTGGACGACACCCACGCCGACCCCAGCCGCTCCCCGGCCAGCGCGACCAGGAAGTTCTGCACGCCCGCGCCCATCGCGACGACGAACATCTCGCGCTCGGCGCCGTCCCGCCGGGCGTCCCCGTAGTGGTGCGCGCCGTCCGTGACGAGACACGGCACGACCAGATACGGCGCGTTCCGCAGCACGTCCCCGCGCCGCACGCGCTTCGCGATCGCCTCCTCGCTCCTGCCGTCCCGGCGCAGATCCGCGACCCACGCGTCCCGCATCGCGTCCAGCAGCCGGGTCCGGGACTCCGCCGACTCCAGCAGCACGAACCGCCAGGGCGTGGTGTGGTGCGGAGCCGGTGCGGTCAGCGCCGCCGCCACCGCGCGCCGTACCGCCCCGGGGTCCACCGGGGCGTCCGTGAAGGCGCGCACCGTGCGCCGCTGGGTCACCGCCTCCCGGACCGCCTCGGAGGTGCCGAGCCGGAACATGTCGTTGGCCGCGGTACGCACCAGGGCCCGCGCCCCCCGACGGGGCTCGCCGTCCTCGCCGTACCCCTCGTCGGCCGCCTCGCTGACGATGTGCGCCAGTCCGCGCACCACCGCCACCGGCCGCCCGGCCGCCTTGCCCTTGACCAGATCACCGGCGGCGGCCAGTTCGTCGGCCGTGGCCACGACGGTCGCGCTGAGCGGATTGCCGTACGCGTCCGTGCCCCCGCGCAGATCGTCCAGCACGCGCACGCCGGCGGCGCCGATCGCCACGTCCGTGAGCCCCGAGCGCCAGGGCCGCCCGAACGTGTCGGTGACGATGACACCGACGTCGACGCCGAGCAGCTCGCGCAGGCCGGCGCGGATCGAGCGCGCGGACGCGTCCGGGTCCATCGGCAGCAACAGCACCGTGCCCGCGGGGGTGTTGGAGGCGTCGACCCCGGCGGCGGCCATGACCAGCCCCTGCCGGTTCTCCACGATCCGCAGCGTGCCGCGCCGGGCCACCACCCGCACGGTCTCCGCGTCGATCGCCGCCTCCCGGTCGGCCGCCTCCATGATCCGGCCCTCGGCCTTCGAGACGATCTTGGAGGTGACGATCACCACGTCCCCGTCGGCCAGGGCCGGCTCGGCGACAGCGATCAGCTTGGCCAGGTCGTCGCCCCGCTGCACCTCGGGGATGCCGGACAGCGCCCAGACCCGGTACTCCGCGCGCTCCGCGCTCACGCTTCCCGCACCTCCTCGGCCAGCGCCAGCGCCTCCCGCGCCATCTGCGCGGTCGCCTCCACGTCCGTCATCATCAGCGGTACGGCCCGGCAGCGGATGCCGTCCGCCTCGACCCGCGCCACCACGGCCGCGTCGACGGTGTCGACCAGCCAGCCGTCCAGCAGCCCGGAGCCGTAGTGCTCGGCGACCGCGGCGGCCGTGGACTCCACGCCGACCGCGGCGAGCACCTTGTCGGCCATCCCGCGCACGGGCGCGTCCCCGACGATGGGGGACAGGCCGACCACCGGCACGCCCGCCTCCGCGATGGCCTCACGGATGCCCGGCACGCCGAGGATGGTGCCGATGGACACGATCGGGTTGGACGGCGGAAAGAGGATGACGTCCGCCGCGGCGATCGCCTCCAGGACGCCCGGCGCCGGCTTGGCCTGCTCGGCGCCGACCGGCACGATGGCCTGGGCCGGGACCGAGGCGCGCAGCCGCACCCAGTACTCCTGGAAATGGATGGCCCGGCGCTCGCCGTCGATCTCCACGGCGACATGCGTCTCCACGCGGTCGTCGGTCATCGGGATCAGCGTCACGCCCGGCTGCCAGCGGTCGCACAGCGCCGCGGTGACCGCGCTGAGTGGGTAGCCGGCCTCCAGCATCTGCGTCCGCACGATGTGCGTGGCGAAGTCCCGGTCGCCGAGCCCGAACCAGTCGGGTCCGACGCCGTAGGCCGCCAGTTCCTCCTTGACGTGGAAGGATTCGTCGGTCCGCCCCCAGCCCTGCTCCTCGTTGATGCCGCCGCCGAGCGTGTACATCACCGTGTCGAGGTCCGGGCAGACCTTCAGCCCGAAGAGGTGGATGTCGTCGCCGGTGTTGCCGATCACCGTGACGTCCGCGTCCGGCGCGGCCTGCTTCAGGCCGCGCAGGAACCGGGCACCACCGATGCCGCCTGCCAGAACCACAATGCGCATGCGTCAAGTCTTGCAGGCGGGTACGACAACGCGTCAGGCAGTCACCGCACGAGATCCCTCGCGTGCCACGCAGTTGGGGGAGATGGGGGTCCCCCCGGTCGAACGAAGTTGAGACTGGGGGAGCATCGGCATCTCGGTCAGGCCCGGGTAGTACAGGTGCAGACTGACCGCGGGCTCCAGCGTGTCGTTCACCACCTCGTGCGCGTACCCCGGCGCGAACACACGCTGCGCGCCCGGCGCCAGGGCGCGCGTGCCGCGCCCGGCGTGCTCGGTGAGCGTGCCCTCCAGCACGGTCAGCACCCCGGAGGAGCGGCCGTGGTCGTGCAGCCCGCTGCCCTGCCCGGGCACCCAGGACAGCAGCCAGACCTCGTACCCGGGACCCGTGCGCAGCCGGTGGTACCAGCGGGTGGTGGCGTCGTAGCGCACCAGGTGGGCCCACTGGGCGCGGTCGGCGGCGATCGCGCGGGCCAGGCCCGCGAACTCGGCCACGGTGACGGGGTGCTCGCGCGGCGGCTGGAGCAGGTGCGGGACTTCGAGGATGTCGCCGGCGATCTGGAGGTCGTTGTCGCTGTTCATGGTGCGGTGGTTCCTCGGCGTGAGCGGGGGAGGAGGGAGCGGCCGAGCCGTCGACAGGGACTCGGCACAGCTGGAGCAAGGAGGGAACGGCTCAACAGCTGGGACAGCAACAACAGCTACAGCGCGCCCGGGCAGCACCGTGGGACCCGGCGGTGCGGGTCGAGGTGAGGGCCGAGTACGCGAGCATGCCCCCTAGGACAGCGGTTCACACCCGCAGTGTCAACTCGATGCCCGGAATGTGGGACATGGTTCACCTCATCCGGTTCATCTCCGGGGGTGAAAGGTTTGCGCACCGGGGTGTCGGGACACATGGGGCACATCCGGGCGCGCAGGCCGCGCGGAACGCGATCGAACGCCGGGGCGTCCTTCTTCGTACAGAGCCCTGTACGGGTCCGGCAGCCCTCTCCCGGGCTCGGCTGCGTGTCTGGGTTTATGGTGATTTGAACACTTTCCGCAGGGCCTTGGTTCCGCAGAGTGAATAACGGGCCCAATAGCAGATCTCGGCTTGACTCGCCCGGAGCAGCACACTTGTAATTTCACTCGTGTCGTTCAGCCGAAATCGGTAACGACGGCTACGCACGGGGACGCGAAAGACAGACGAGGGGCGCACATGACCGAGCTGGTGCAGCAACTGCTGGTCGACGACGCGGACGAGGAACTCGGCTGGCAGGAGCGCGCGCTGTGCGCCCAGACCGACCCCGAGTCCTTCTTCCCCGAGAAGGGCGGCTCCACCAGAGAGGCGAAGAAGGTCTGCCTCGCCTGCGAGGTCCGCTCCGAGTGCCTCGAGTACGCCCTCGCCAACGACGAACGCTTCGGCATCTGGGGCGGCCTGTCCGAGCGTGAACGCCGCAGGCTGAAGAAGGCCGCCGTCTGACCGGACAACCAGTCGAAAACGTCACGAACGGCCCGTCGCGGGTGGGTTATCCACAGGCGGCGGGCCGTCGTCATGCCCAGCCGATAGTGTGGTCGCTCGTCCGAGACGCCTCGCAGTCCCCTCGGCCCCCGAGAGGGCGCGGGCGTCCACCGCAGTCCATCGAACCGGGGCCCGTACCTCGATGTCCGTGCACAGCCATACGGCAGCCCAAGGCGGCGCCGCCCCAGCGGCGTTCGACCCGTCCCGCCCACCCGAGTTCCCGCGCCATGTGGTGACCGCGGTCCTCGTCTCCCACGACGGCGCCCGCTGGCTCCCCGACGCGCTCGCCGGGCTGCTCGGCCAGGAGCGCCCCGTCCAGCACGCGGTGGCCGCCGACACCGGCAGCGCGGACGACTCCGCGCAGCTCCTCACCGACGCCCTCGGCGACGCGAACGTGCTGCACCTCGCCCGCCGCACCGGCTTCGGCCAGGCCGTCGAGGAGGCCGGCCGCATCGCGCCCGTCCTCACCCCGGAAGACCTGCCGTACCTCAAGCGCCCCAGCGGCTGGGACCCGGTCACCCGCAGCTGGCGCGACGACGCCTACGACCTGCCCGAACTGCCGCACGGCGAACCCGTCCAGTGGTTCTGGCTGCTGCACGACGACTGCGCCCCCGAACCCGACGCCCTCGCCCAGCTGCTCCGCGTCGTCGACAACGAACTCGAACTCGGCCGCGACGACGTCGCCATCGTCGGCCCCAAACTCCGCGGCTGGTACGACCGCCGGCAACTGCTCGAGGTCGGCGTCTCCATCGCCAACTCCGGCCGCCGCTGGACCGGTCTGGACCGCCGCGAGCAGGACCAGGGCCAGCACGACCACGTCCGTACCGTGCTGTCCGTCTCCAGCGCCGGCATGCTCGTCCGCCGCGACGTCTTCGAACAGCTCGGCGGCTTCGACCGCAGGCTGCCCCTGATGCGCGACGACGTCGACCTGTGCTGGCGCGCCCACGCCGCCGGCCACCGCGTCCTGATCGCCCCCGAGGCCGTCGTACGGCACGCCGAGGCCGCCTCCCGCGAGCGCCGCACCGTCGACTGCGCGGGCCGCACCGCCGCTTCCCCGCACAAGGTCGACAAGGCCGGCGCCGTCTACACCCTGCTCACCAACACCCGCGGCGCCGCCCTGCCCTGGGTGCTGCTGCGGCTCGTCCTCGGCACCCTCCTGCGGACCGTCGCCTACCTCGTCGGCAAGGTCCCCGGACAGGCCGTCGACGAGATCCGCGGTCTGCTGGGCACCCTGCTGCGGCCCGAACGGATCATCGCCGCCCGGCGCCGCCGCGGCCCCTCCCGGATCGACAAGGGCGAACTCCGCCAGCTCTTCCCGCCGCCCGGCGCCACCATCCGCGCCACCGTGGAGCAGGTCGCGGCCAACTTCACCAGTGGCTCCGACACCGACACCGCCTCGGCCGGCCGGCACGGCGGCGCCGTGGAGTCCGGCCCCGGCGGCGACGACGCGGAATTCCTGGAGGTCGAGCAGTTCGCCCGGCTCAAGCGCATCGCCCGCAAACCCGGCCCGGTGCTCTTCCTCGGACTGCTGCTCGTCTCCCTCGTCGCCTGCCGAGCCCTCCTCGGCGGCGGTGCGCTGGCCGGCGGCGCCCTGCTGCCCGCCCCGGCCGGCGCCGGCGACCTGTGGTCCCGCTACCTGGACGCCTGGCACCCGGTCGGCACCGGCGGCACCCCCGCCGCCCCGCCCTACCTCGCCCTGGTCGCGACCCTCGCCTCCCTGCTGTTCGGCTCCACCGGACTCGCCGTCACCGTGCTGCTGGTCTGCTCGGTGCCGCTCGCCGGATGCACCGCCTACTTCGCCTCCCGGCCCCTGGTCACCTCGCGGCTGCTGCGCGCGTGGGCGGCCATCGGCTACGCCTTCCTGCCCGCCACCGCAGGCGCCCTGGCCGGCGGCCGCATCGGCACCGCCGTCCTCGCCGTGACTCTGCCGCTCATCGCGCGCGCGGGCATCGCCGCGAGCGGCCTCGCCCACCGCTCCGGCACGCGCGGCAGCTGGCGCGCCACCTGGGCGTACGCGCTGCTGCTGACCATCACCACCGCCTTCACCCCGGTCGTCTGGCCCCTCGCGCTGATCCTCGGCCTCGGCGTGCTGGTGCTGCGCCGCTCCGAGCTCGTCGCCTACGGCCTGCGCTTCCTCGCCCAGCTCGGCACCCCGCTGCTGCTCCTCGCCCCCTGGTCGCTGACCCTCCTGCCGACCGGCTTCTTCCACGAGGCCGGTCTGGAGTACGGCGCCTCCACCGCCTCCGCGACGGACCTGCTCGGCGCCAGCCCCGGCGGCGCCGGCACCATGCACGGCCTGATGCTCATCGGCATCGTGCTCGCCGCCCTCGCCGCCCTGCTGCGCTCCGACCGGCAGCGGGCCGTCCGCACCGCCTGGGCCGTCGCCCTGCTCGGCCTCCTCTTCGCGGTCCTGTCCAACAAGTCCGCCTGGGCCGGCCCGGCCACCCTCGTCTACGGCATCGCCCTGCTGGCCGCCGCCGTCCTCGGCGCCGACGGCGCACGCTCCCGCGTGGCCGAGCAGAGCTTCGGCTGGCGCCAGCCCGTCGCCGCCCTGATCGCCTTCGCCGCGGCCGCGGGCCCGCTGCTCGTCGCCGCCGGCTGGATGATCCGCGGCGCCGACGGCCCCCTGGAGCGGCGCGACCCGACCCAGGTGCCCGCGTTCGTCGCCGAGGACTCCATCACCGGCGACCGGGCCCGCACCCTCGTCCTCGACAGCGACTCCGCCACGCGCGTGCGCTACACCCTCGTCCGCGGCTCCGGCGCCCGCATGGGAGACGCCGAACTCGCCGCCGCCGACGGCGCCAACGCCCGCCTGGACAAGGTCGTCGCCAACCTGGTCGCCGGCTCCGGCGCCGACCAGTCCGACGAACTCGGCGGCTTCGCCGTCCGCTACGTCCTCGTGCACAAGGGCGCACCCCGCGAGATCACCCGCGTCCTCGACGCCACCCCGGGCCTGACCCGGCTCAGCCAGCAGAGCGGCAACTCCCTGTGGCGGGTCGACCAGGAGGTGTCCCGCGCCGCCATCGTGCCCGCGGGCGGCACCGGCACCCCCCAGCCGGTCTCCGCCGGCCCGGTCGAGATCCACACCACCGTCCCCGCCGGCCCGGCGGGCCGCGTGCTGCGCCTGGCCGACACCGCCTCCGACGGCTGGACGGCCACCCTCGACGGCAAGCCGCTCACCCGCACCACCGTCGACGGCTGGGCCCAGGGCTTCCAGCTCCCCGCCACCGGCGGCACCCTCGACGTCACCTACGACGCCCCGCTCACCCACACCGCCTGGCTGTGGGCCCAGGGCGCGCTCGGCGTCGTCCTGGTCGTTCTCGCACTGCCCGGCCGCCGCCGCGACGTCGACGACGACCTGCCCGAGGAACAGCCCCTCCCGGCCCAGGCCGCCGCGGGCGAGGGCCGCCGCGCCCGCCGGCTGCGCGCCCAGGCCGAGGAAGCGGCCACACCCGAGGAACCGGCCACGCCCGAGCAGCCGGCCGGCCCGCCGCTGCCGGAACAGCCCCCGGCCGCCGCCGTACCGCACCAGCATTCGTACGACGACTGGGACCAGAGCGGCTACGCGAACGCCGGATACCCCGGCTACCCGGCCGACCCGTACCAGGCCGGCCCCGGATACGACCAGCAGACGTACCAGCCCGACCCCTACCAGCCGGCCCAGTACGACCCCTACGCCTACCCGGGCACCGGCGACCAGCAGCCCTACGACCCGACGGCCTACCAGCAGCAGATGCCACAGGGCTACGACCCGGCGTACGACCCCGCCCAGCACCCCCACGGCACCGGCAGTGAGCGCCCCGACGGGAGCCAGCAGTGAACCGCACCACCCTGTCCCTGTTCGCCGGCACCGCCGCGCTGGCCGCCGTCACCGCGTTCGCCGCGCTCGACACCCCGGACGCGTCCGGCGCGCCCGCCCCCACGGCGGCCGCCCATCTGCCCGTGCAGCGCACCAGCCTGCTGTGCCCGGCGCCGAGCGTCTCGGACATCGCCGACACCTCGTACACGTCGTACACACCCGTCACCCAGGGCGCGGCGAGCAGCGGCAAGGCTCGCTTCCAGGCGGCCGCACAGCAGTCCGTGGACGACACGAACCCGAAGGACTCCAAGGGCTCGAAGGGTTCGAAGAAGACGCCGTCGGACCAGCCGGCGCTCACCCCGAAGGCAGCCGGCACGCCCGTCACCGGCGACACCTCCGGGGCCGACACCCCCGCGCTCATCGGCACCGCCGACGGCGGCCTCGCGCCCGGCTGGACCGTCCAGGAGACCACCGAGGTCGCCGCCGGCACCGGCCGCGGCCTCCAGGGCGTCAACTGCACCGCCCCGGACACCGACTTCTGGTTCCCCGGCGCCAGTACGGCAGCCGGCCGCACCGACTACGTCCACCTCACCAACCCCGACGACTCCGCCGCCGTCGTCGACATCGAGCTGTACGGCAAGGACGGCCAGATCAAGTCCTCCCTCGGGGAGGACCTCACGCTCCCGCCGCACGCCGGCAAGCAGATCCTGCTCTCCACGCTCACCGACCAGCGGCAGCCCGACCTGACCGTGCACGTCAGCGTGCGCAGCGGACGGGTCGGCGCGGCCGTGCAGGCCCTGGACGACAAGGCCGGCGGCGACTGGCTGACCGCCTCCGCCGACCCGGCCGCCGGCCTGGTCCTGCCGGGCATCCCCAAGGACGCCACCGACGTCAGCCTGATCGCCTTCACCCCCGGCGGCGACGACGCCGACCTGAAGATCCGGCTGGCCTCGCCCGACGGCCTGATCACCCCGGCCGGGAACGAGACGCTGCATGTGAAGGCCGGCATGACCAGCACGACCGACCTCGGCCCGGTGACCCGCGGCGAGGCGGGCTCCCTGATCCTGACCCCCGTCGACCAGCAGGTCCCGGTCGTCGCGGCCCTGCGCGTGGTCCGCGGCAAGGGCGCCGCCCAGGAGACGGCCTTCATCCCGGCCACGGCCCCCGTCGGCACCCGCGCGACGTCGGCCGACAACAGCGCCAAGGGCTCCACGCTGGCCCTGACCGCGCCCACCGCCACCGCCACCGTCAAGGTCACCGCCTCGGCCGGCAGCGAGGGCGGCACGGCGGTCTCCAAGACCTACACGATCAAGTCCGGCACCACCCAGAACATCCAGCCCCCGGCGCCGTCCGGCCTGAAGGGCACGTACGCCCTGACCGTGGAGCCCCTCTCCGGCGGCCCGGTCTACGCCTCCCGCACCCTGGCGGCCACCGAGGCAGGCGTCCCCGGCTTCACCATCCAGCCCCTCCCCGACGACCACGGAAAGGTGGCAGTCCCCCAGACGGACGAGGACCTGTCGGTCTTGCAGGACTGACCCGCGCGGCGCCGAAGAGGGGTGCGGGGCAGGGCTGTTGCCCGCCCCCAGCCCCTCAGTCCTCCCCGTACCGCGGATCCACCGTCTCCGGCGTCAGCCCGAGCAACTCGGCGACCTGCTCCACGACCACCTCGTGCACCAGCGCCGCCCGCTCGTCCCGCCCCTTGGTCCGGATCTCCACCGGCCGCCGATAGACGACCACCCGCGCCCGCCGCCCCTCCCGAGCCGGCACGACCCCGCCCAGGGGCACGGCCTCGTCCCCCCACGCCTGCTCGCCCCGCGCATCCAGCCGAGGCACCTCCAGCACCAGGAAATCGATGTCGGCCAGTTGCGGCCACCGCCGCTCAAGACGGTCCACGGAGTCCTGCACCAGGTCCGCGAACACCTCGCCCCGACTCGCCGCCAACGGCACCTGCGGGGGCGCGATCGGCCCGCGCATGCCCCGCCCATGGCGATCACGACGACGGGGCCCAGGGCCGGCGGCACGGGGCGGTACACGGTTGTCCATCACTGGGGAAGCGTAGTCCTCGCACACCCCGCCCGCCCTGCTCCACGCGCGTCCCCCACGGGCGACCCGCACCAACCAGCCACCCGGCCCCCACCGGGCCGCCCCGCTTCTGCGCTCGTCCGGCACGCGTTCCCCTCCCTGTCACAGGACGACCATTCCGGCCAAGGTCTGGCTCGTTTCCGTAACCCTCCAAGACCACCGAACTCAAGCCAATTGACCTTGTTTGTACCGAAACATGACCAGGCGCAACCCTGTCCGTACCCCGTCGTGAACCCGTCCACGCAGGTCAACAGGGCATGTTCCAGGGGGTATGTGGGGTGTTTCACACCACGACACGGTGGAGTGACCTGGTCCAGAGTCGTCGCGGCCCGCTCAAGAGTGCGGTACCGTCCAACGTCGTGAGCCCTGTACGTCGCTGTTCGCGCACCGCCTGCGGCCGACCCGCCGTCGCGACGCTGACGTACGTCTACGCCGACTCGACCGCGGTCCTCGGCCCGCTCGCCACCTACGCCGAACCCCACTGCTACGACCTGTGCGCCGAGCACTCCGAGCGCCTGACCGCCCCGCGCGGCTGGGAGGTCGTCCGGCTCCTCGACGGCTCCGCTCCCGCCCGGCCCAGCGGAGACGACCTGGAAGCGCTCGCCAACGCGGTACGCGAGGCGGCCCGCCCCCAGGAGCGCGCGGCGGAGGCGGCCGGCGGCGGCCCGCGCACGGCCGACCCCATGGAGGTCGCCCGCCGCGGTCATCTCCGGGTCCTGCGCTCCCCGGACAACTGAGCACACTCCCGGCGCCCCCAGTCCTGGTGTCCGCACACCGCCCACTTACCCCGGACGGGTAGTTTGTGGGCACCCATAGGACTTTCAGGAGGGTTGGCCGTGGCTGCTGATCTGTCGCAGATCGTGAAGGCGTACGACGTACGCGGAGTGGTCCCGGACCAGTGGGACGAGTCACTGGCCGGACTCTTCGGAGCCGCCTTCGCGGAGGTGACCGGAGCCGCGGCGATCGTCGTCGGCCACGACATGCGACCCTCGTCCCCCGGCCTCACCCGCGCCTTCGCACGCGGCGCGGCCGACCAGGGCGTGGACGTCACCGACATCGGCCTGTGCTCCACCGACCAGCTGTACTACGCCTCCGGCGCCCTGAACCTGCCCGGCGCGATGTTCACCGCCTCGCACAACCCGGCCCAGTACAACGGCATCAAGCTGTGCCGCGCGGGCGCCGCCCCGGTCGGCCAGGACACCGGTCTCGCGCAGATCCGCGAACTGGTCGAGGGCTGGCTGGAGTCGGGCGCCCCCGAGCCGGCCGCCCGGCCGGGAACCCTGAGCACCCGCGAGACGTTGGACGACTACGCGGCGCACCTGCGCTCCCTGGTCGACCTCACCTCCATCCGCCCGCTGAAGGTCGTGGTCGACGCCGGCAACGGCATGGGCGGCCACACGGTCCCCACGGTCTTCGCCGGCCTGCCCCTGACCCTCGTCCCGATGTACTTCGAACTGGACGGCACCTTCCCGAACCACGAGGCCAACCCGCTCGACCCGGCCAACCTCGTGGACCTGCAAAAGCGGGTACCGGCGGAGGGCGCCGACCTCGGCATCGCCTTCGACGGCGACGCCGACCGCTGCTTCGTCGTGGACGAGCACGGCGACCCGGTCTCCCCGTCCGCGATCACCGCCCTGGTCGCCGCCCGCGAACTCGCCCGCAACGGCGGCAAGG
This sequence comes from Streptomyces sp. NPDC031418, assembly GCF_055581605.1. Taxonomy (NCBI): domain Bacteria; kingdom Bacillati; phylum Actinomycetota; class Actinomycetes; order Kitasatosporales; family Streptomycetaceae; genus Streptomyces; species Streptomyces sp. NPDC031418. The sequence goes on along the minus strand of NZ_JBVIJC010000019.1, from coordinate 9,387 downwards.
GCACGGTCATCCACAACCTGATCACCTCCCGCACCGTCCCGGAGGTCGTCAAGGAGAACGGCGGCACCCCGGTCCGCACCCGCGTCGGCCACTCCTTCATCAAGGCCGAGATGGCCCGCACCGGCGCGATCTTCGGCGGCGAGCACTCCGCGCACTACTACTTCAAGGACTTCTGGAACGCCGACACGGGCATGCTGGCCGCCCTGCACGTCCTGGCCGCCCTCGGCACCCAGGACGGCCCCCTCTCCGCCCTGGTGGCCCAGTACGACCGCTACAGCGGCTCCGGCGAGATCAACTCCACCGTCGCCGACCAGTCCGCCCGCCTCGCCGCGATCCGCTCCGCGTACGAGAACCGCGCCGACGTCACCCTGGACGACCTCGACGGCCTCACGGTCTCCGCCGCCGACTGGTGGTTCAACGTCCGCCCCTCCAACACGGAACCCCTCCTCCGGCTGAACGCCGAGGCGAAGGACGAACCCACCATGACCAAGATCCGGGACGAGGCCCTGGCGATCATCCGGGGCTGACATCCGGAGCCGACCTGCCGGGCAACGCCGTCCTGGGGGCCGAAAGCCCCCTGGACGGCACCGGAAGCCCGGCTCGGGGCGTGCTCCAGCGGTACGCTGACCAGGCACATCCACAGACAGACATCCGCCCTCGAAGGGACACCCCATGCCGCTCGAAGCCGGCCTCCTGGAGATCCTCGCCTGCCCGGCCTGCCACGCCCCCCTCAAGGAGCAGGACACCGAGCTGGTCTGCACGGGCCAGGACTGCGGCCTCGCCTACCCGGTCCGCGACGGCATCCCGGTCCTGCTCGTGGACGAGGCCCGCCGCCCCGCGTGACGGCGCCCGTCAGGCCGTAGACACCCCGCACAGGACCCCGGCGATCGGAGGCAACCCGCCCATGCTGGACGAATCGCTGCTCGACACCCCGGAGGGCCTCGCCGAGGCCGACCGCCGGGGCCTGCTGCGCGGCGCGGCGGAGGCCGGCGCCCGCGTCCGTACGGCGGCCCGGCACGCCGCCGAGGCCGGCATCGGCGGCCTCAAGCCCGACGGCCGCCCCCGCTCGGTGCTGATCGCGGGCCCCGGCGCCGCCGCCACCCACACCGCCGACCTCCTCGGCACCCTGGCCGGCGCCGGCAGCCCCATCGTCCGCCTGGCCCCCACCGGAGTGGCCCCGGCCGCAGGCGCCCTGCGCTGGGAACTCCCCGGCTGGGCCGGCTCCGTGGACCTGCTGCTGATCGCCACCCCGGACGGCACCGAGCCGAGCCTGGCCCTCCTCACCGACCAGGCCTACCGCCACGGCTGCTCGGTCGCGGCCGTGGCCCCCGCCGGCACCCCGCTCGCCGAGGCGGTCGCCGGCGCGCACGGCCTGTTCGTACCGATGGCGACGGCCCCGTACGACCTGGACGAACCCCTCGCCGCCTCCTCCCCGGGCGTCTTCTGGGCGCTGCTCACCCCCCTGCTGGCCCTCCTGGACCGCATCGGCCTGCTCACCGCCCCGCAGGACGCCCTGGAGAAGGTCGCCGACCGCCTGGACCACATCGCGGAGCGCTGCGGCCCGGCCATCGCGACGTACAGCAATCCGGCCAAGACCCTCGCCGCCGAGCTCGCCGACGCGCTGCCCGTGGTGTGGACGGAAGGCACCTCGGCGGGCCCGGCGGGCCGCCGGTTCGCCGCCGCCCTCGCCGAACTCTCCGGCCGCCCAGCCCTCGTCGCCGAACTGCCCGAGGCACTCGCCGCCCACAGCGCCCTGCTGGCCGGCCCGCTGGCCGCCAGCGCCGACCCGGACGACTTCTTCCGCGACCGCGTGGAGGAGCCGCCCGCCCTGCACGCGCGCGTCGTCCTGCTCCGCGACCGCCCGGGCGGCGGACTCACCGCCGCGCCCGCCGCCCGTGACGTGGCACTCAGCCACGACACCCCGATCAGCGAACTCGAACCGGAGGAGGGCGGCGAACTGGAGACGCTCGCGGAACTGATCGCCGTCACGGATTTCGCCGCCGTTTACCTGGCGCTCGCTTCCAGGGCCTGATCTGGCTCCAGGCCGGACGCACCCCCGCGCCCACCACCGGCACGGCGGCCGGCACAGCCCTCGCCTCCGCCCCCGCCGTGCCGCGACGTACGTACGGAGACAGAGAAGACACATGGACCGCCTCGACAACACCGTCCGCCCCTACGCCTGGGGCTCCCGCACCGCCATCCCGCACCTGCTCGGCGTCGAACCGACCGGTGAACCGCAGGCGGAGATGTGGATGGGAGCGCACCCGGGCGCCCCGTCACGCACCGCGCGCGGGACACTCGTCGAGGTCATCGATGCCGCCCCCGAACGCGAACTCGGCGCCCGCGCGGTCGCCAGGTTCGGTCCCCGCCTGCCGTTCCTCCTGAAGATCCTCGCCGCCGGCGCCCCCCTCTCCCTCCAGGTGCACCCCGACCTGGAGCAGGCCCGGGCGGGATACGCCGACGAGGAGCGCCGGGGCGTCCCGGTCGACGCCCCGCACCGCAACTACAAGGACGCCAACCACAAGCCCGAACTCATCTGCGCGCTCACCGAGTTCGACGGGCTCTGCGGCTTCCGGCCCCCGGTCGAGGCCGCCGACCTGCTGGACGGGCTCGGCGTCGCCTCCCTCAAGCCGTACGTCGATCTGCTGCACGCCCACCCCGAGGACGCGGCGCTGCGCGAAATGCTCACCGCGGTCCTCACCGCCGACCGCGAGGAGATGGCCCACACGGTCGCCGAGGCCACCGCCGCCTGCGCCCGCCTCGGCGGCGCCTACGCCCCCTACGCCGACATCGCCCACCACTACCCGGGCGACCCCGGCGTCATCGCGGCCATGCTGCTGAACCACGTCCGGCTCCAGCCCGGCGAGGCGCTCTTCCTCGGCGCAGGCATCCCGCACGCCTACCTCGACGGCCTCGGCGTCGAGATCATGGCCAACTCCGACAACGTCCTGCGCTGCGGCCTGACCCCCAAGCACGTCGACGTCCCCGAACTGCTGCGCGTCGTGCGCTTCGAGGCGGGCGACCCCGGCGTACTGCGCCCGGAGGCCTCCCCGGACGGCGAGGAGGTCTACGAGACCCCGATCGACGAGTTCCGCCTCTCCCGCTACGTCCTCCCCGAGGCCGGCGCCGCCCACGACGTCACCCGCGACGCCCCGCAGATCCTGCTCTGCACGGCCGGTTCCGTCCGGGCGGGCGAGGAGGAACTCAGCGCCGGCCAGTCGGTCTTCGTCCCGGCCGGCGAGCACACGCAGATCTCGGGCACGGGCACCGTCTTCCGCGCCACTGTGATCGTATGACCGGCCCTGTGGATACCTGACACGCCAAGGCCCGGCCGGACTGCAAGAATGGCCCACCGGCAAAGGCCGGGCAAAGCGCGAAGGCGACGACAAGGTCGAAGGGACAACGCGGACACATGAGCGCGTCAGGCGGTACGAAGGCGATCGTGGCGGCACTCGGCGCCAACCTCGCGATCGCGGCATCCAAGTTCGTGGCGTTCGCGTTCAGCGGCTCCTCCTCGATGCTCGCCGAGGGCGTTCACTCGCTGGCCGACTCCGGCAACCAGTTCCTGCTGCTGATCGGCGGCAAGCGGGCCGAGCGCGAGGCCACCCCGCAGCACCCGTTCGGCTACGGCCGCGAGCGCTTCATCTACGCCTTCCTCGTCTCGATCGTGCTCTTCTCCATCGGCGGCATGTTCGCCATCTACGAGGGCTACGAGAAGATCCTCCACCCGCACGCCCTGAAGAGCTGGTACTGGCCGGTGGGCGTCCTGGTCTTCGCGGTGATCGCCGAAGGCTTCTCCTTCCGCACCGCCATCAAGGAGTCCAACGAACTGCGCGGCACGCTCTCCTGGGCGCAGTTCATCCGCCGCGCCAAGGCACCCGAGCTGCCCGTCGTCCTGCTGGAGGACTTCGGCGCCCTGATCGGTCTGGTTCTCGCCCTCCTCGGCGTCGGCCTCGCCGTGCTCACCGGCGACGGCGTCTGGGACGGCATCGGCACCGTCTGCATCGGCGTTCTCCTCGTCTGCATCGCCCTCGTGCTGGCCGCCGAGACCAAGTCCCTGCTGCTCGGTGAGGCCGCGGGCCTGGACGTGGTCAAGAAGATCGAGGAGGCGACCGTCGACGGGAAGACCGTCACCGGCATCATCCACATGCGCACGCTGCACCTCGGCCCCGAGGAACTGCTGATCGCGGCCAAGATCGCCGTCCGGCACGACGACACGGCCGCCGAGGTGGCAGCCGCCATCAACGCGGCCGAGACCCGCATCCGCACCGCCGTCCCCATCGCCCGCGTCATCTACCTGGAACCGGACATCTACAGCGAGGCCGAGGCCGCCAAGGGCCCCGACCCGCAGGCCACCCCCGGCGGCCCGAACCCGCACGCGCTCGGCCACTGAGCCCCCGGTCGGCCGGAACCATACGCAACGGACTGGGGACGACCGGGTCGCGCGGTGTAGCTTGGGACGGAGCCAGACGTCGCTGCTGATGGCGGTCGGGCGGTCCCGGACGGACCGACCGAGGGAGAGAGGGCCTCCGACGGACTGCGCTGCGCGTACGTGGGCATGCCTGTGTCCTCTTCTCGGGCACCCCTGTGTCCGCCGCCGCGCAGACCAGCCGTACCCACCTCGACCCGACACCGAGGAGCAGCTCGCAATGACGACTGTCGACAACCGACAGGACTTCAAGGTCGCCGACCTCTCCCTGGCCGAGTTCGGCCGCAAGGAGATCACCCTCGCCGAGCACGAGATGCCCGGCCTGATGGCGATCCGCAAGGAATACGCCGAGGCGCAGCCCCTGGCCGGTGCCCGCGTCACCGGTTCGCTGCACATGACCGTGCAGACCGCCGTGCTGATCGAGACCCTGGTCGCGCTGGGCGCCGAGGTCCGCTGGGCGTCCTGCAACATCTTCTCCACCCAGGACCACGCGGCCGCGGCCATCGCGGTCGGCCCGAACGGCACCCCGGACAACCCGCAGGGTGTCCCGGTCTTCGCCTGGAAGGGCGAGACGCTGGAGGAGTACTGGTGGTGCACCGAGCAGGCGCTGACCTGGCCGGACAGCCCCACCGGCGGCCCGAACATGATCCTGGACGACGGCGGCGACGCCACCCTCCTCGTCCACAAGGGCGTCGAGTACGAGAAGGCCGGTGAGGTCCCCGCCCTGGAGACCGCCGAGTCCGACGAGCACCGCGTCATCCTCCAGCTGCTGCACCGCACCCTGGCCGAGAACCCCCAGAAGTGGACCCAGCTGGCCTCCGAGATCCGTGGTGTCACGGAGGAGACCACCACGGGTGTGCACCGGCTGTACGAGATGCAGCGTGACGGTGTGCTGCTGTTCCCGGCGATCAACGTCAACGACGCGGTGACGAAGTCGAAGTTCGACAACAAGTACGGCTGCCGGCACTCCCTGGTGGACGGGATCAACCGTGCCACCGATGTGCTGATCGGCGGCAAGACGGCTGTCGTGTGCGGGTACGGCGATGTCGGCAAGGGGTGTGCGGAGTCGCTGCGGGGTCAGGGTGCCCGGGTGATCATCACGGAGATCGACCCGATCTGCGCGCTTCAGGCGGCGATGGACGGCTACCAGGTGACCACGCTGGACGAGGTCGTGGAGACCGCGGACATCTTCATCACCACGACGGGCAACAAGGACATCATCCTGGCCTCGGACATGGCGAGGATGAAGCACCAGGCGATCGTGGGCAACATCGGTCACTTCGACAACGAGATCGACATGGCCGGTCTGGCGAAGATCGAGGGGATCGTCAAGGACGAGGTGAAGCCGCAGGTCCACACCTGGACGTTCCCCGACGGCAAGGTGATCATCGTGCTGTCCGAGGGGCGTCTGCTGAACCTGGGCAACGCCACCGGCCACCCGTCGTTCGTGATGTCGAACTCCTTCGCGGACCAGACGCTGGCCCAGATCGAGCTGTTCACCAAGCCCGACGCGTACCCGACCGGTGTGTACGTGCTGCCCAAGCACCTGGACGAGAAGGTCGCCCGTCTCCACCTGGACGCCCTCGGCGTGAAGCTGACCAAGCTGCGCCCGGAGCAGGCCGCCTACATCGGCGTCGACGTCGACGGCCCCTTCAAGCCGGACCACTACCGCTACTGAGCCGCATTCCGCGTCTCACGCAGGTCCTCCGAGGCAGGCCCCCGCACCCCCGTGCCGGGGGCCTGCCCCTTCGGCCTCCGGCCGGATCAGCCCGTCACCACCCAGGACCCCCATGCCCCGCGGCCGCTATTCGCTCCACGATCCGCACGATCACACCCCCCTCGGGGAAGAGCACTTCCAGTGCGCCCCCGGCCCGTCCGGCTGGCGCTACGTCTCCCGGCTGACGACCCCCGCCGGCGAACACCGCGGATCGGTCGACCTGGCGCTGGACGACCTCGGCCGCCCCCTCCGCCTCGAACTCCACGCAGCCGACTGGCAGGTCCGCGGCGCCGCGCTGGACGGCGTCACCTGGGTCCGCACCGACCCCACCGGCACCCATGCCACCGAAGGCAATGTGCCCGCCCACGCCTTCACCGGCGCATCCCCCGCCTTCCTCATCGCCACCGCCCGGCTGCTGCGCCTCACCCCCTCGTCCGCCGCGACCCGCGTACGCCTGGTGGCGTTCACCGAACCGGTCCTCGCCCCCCGCACCGTGGACCAGTCCTGGGCCCTGGTGAACAGCGAAGCACACGCCACTGACAACGGCCCGCTGACCGTGGACGAATACCAGGTCACAGCCCTGGACACCGGGGAACGGCACACCATCCACATCGCCGGCGACGTCGTCCTGTCCGCGCCCGGGATCGAGCTGGAGGACCTCCAGTCACCACCGTCGGCGTTCGCCTGAGCACCCCGGACAGGGCCGGGAACCGCCGACCTGGCCGCCGGCCCTACGCGGGCGGCGCGAATCCGGTGGCCGGACGGTCGGCCGGCCGCTCCTCCCGCGCCACCACGGGCGGCAGGGCAGCCGAACCCGGCGCCTCCGGCTCCGGGCGCTGACTCCCACCCTGCGACGGAGCGGACCACCCGCCCCCCTGCGACCCCCCAGGCGCCGGAGACAAGGACCCACCCGCCGCACCGGCCTGCGCCGCAGCCGCGGCCCCGGCCACCGGCGGAACGAAACGATCAGCAGCCGAGGTCTGCCGGGCGGCTTCCCGAGCCTGCCGCTCATGCACCACGGCCGCGAGAAAGGCCGCCGGCGGCAGACCCTGCGGCACCACCGCCCCCGTCCGCGCCACCAGATCCGCCGCGAGCCGCTCCGCCATGCCCTGCGAGACCCGCGGATCGAGCTGTTCCATCCGCGTCAGGTACTGCCGGACCGCAAGCCACAGACCGTCCGGAACAGCCGCCAGATCCAGCTCGGCGAACCGCCCCGCAAGCCCCGGCGGAGGAGACGGCACAAAGCCGGTCCGCCCCACCGGTATCCGCTCCCGCACCACCAGCGTCCCGGCGAACACATCCCCGAGCCGTCGCCCCCGCGCCGACACCAGCGAGGCGATACAGGCCACCACGCCGAAGGTCATCAGAATCTCGACCACACCGATCGCGCCGCGCACCAGCGCGTGCCGGAACCGGATCGGACCGCCGTCGTCCCGCACCACCCGCAGCCCGAACGCCAGCTTTCCCAGCGAGCGCCCATGACTGAGCGTCTCCACCGCGATCGGCCCGCCGACCAGCACCAGCAGGAACGCCGCGATCGACAGCGCGGTCTGCGCGGCCTCGTCCAAGGAGGACGTCGTCGCCACCAGTACGACCGTGACGGCGATGTACACCGCCATGGCCACCAGCAGATCGAGCAGCACGGCCAGCGCCCTGCTCGGCAATTTCGCGGGCCGCAGTTCGAGGGCCACCGCCTCGCCCGTCACCAGCTCACTCACGCCCGCCGTCCTTCCCCTGGTCCGCCCCGTGAACAGCAAGTCTGCCAAGCTGTGGGCGCATCGCGCCCCAGTACGACAAGCTGACAACAACTTCGAGCATCCACGACGAGCAGTCGGCCACCAGCCCGAGGAGCAGGCAGACCCGATGGACCTGGACGTCTTCGTCTCCGCACACCAAGCCGAATGGGACCGCCTCGACGCCCTGCTCCGCCGCCAGCGCCGGCTCAACGGCACCGAGGCCGACGAACTCGTCACCCTCTATCAGCGCACCGCGACCCATCTGTCGCTCATCCAGTCCAGCGCACCGGACCCGCAGCTGACCGGACGGCTCAGCCGCCTCCTCGCACGCGCGCGCAGCGCCGTCACCGGCACCCGCCGCGCCTCATGGCGCGACGTCACACGCTTCCTCACCCAGGGATTCCCCGCGGCCGTCTACCGCGCCCGCCACTGGTGGGTCCCGACCGCGCTCGTCTCCACCACGGTGGCGATCCTGCTGGGCTGGTGGATCGGCACCCACCCCGCGGTGCAGTCGGCGATCGGCGCCCCGAGCCAGCTGCGCGACCTGACCCGCCCCGGCGGCGAGTACGAGACCTACTACTCCAGCCACCCCGCGGCCGCCTTCGCCGCCCAGGTGTGGACGAACAACGCGGAGGCGGCCGCGATGTGCCTGGTCCTGGGCATCTTCCTGGGCCTGCCCGTCCTGCTGATCCTCTTCGAGAACATGCTCAACCTGGGCGTCGGCTTCGGCCTGATGTCGTCGGCCGGCCGCCTCGACACCTTCCTGGGCCTGGTCCTCCCGCACGGCCTGCTCGAACTCACCGCGGTGTTCGTGGCGGCCGGCACCGGTCTGCGCCTCGGCTGGACGCTCATAGACCCGGGCCCCCGCACCCGCCGTGCGGCCCTCGCCGAGGAGGGGCGCGCCGCGGTGGGCATGGCGATCGGCCTCGCCCTGGTCCTGTTCGTCTCCGGCGCCATCGAAGGCTTCGTCACCCCCTCGGGCCTGCCCACCTGGGCCCGGATAGGCATCGGCGTCGTGGCTGAACTGGCCTTCCTTGCGTACGTCTATGTCCTGGGCGGCCGTGCTGCCCGCGTCGGCGAGACGGGTGACCTCGAAGCGGTGGACCGCAGCTCCGTCGTGCCCACGGCCGCCTGATGTGCATCCGGCCCCGGTGAGCTGCTAGTCTCCTCATCTCCCCGCGAGAGCCGTTGACACGGCGGGAGCGGGGAGGTAGATTCAAACAGTTGCCTAGAACTGGACAAGTTCGAGGGCCGCCGATAGAATCTACGAGCTTCCGGGACGTCGGTACGACATCCGAGAAGCATCCCCCGATTACTCAGAAATGAGCGGCCGGTCAGACCGGCCAAGAACTTCTGATAAAGTCGGAAACGCCGGAAAGGAAACCGCGAGAGCGGGGAACTGGAAAAGCGCCGAGGAAATCGGATCGAGAAAAGATCTGATAGAGTCGGAAACGCAAGACCGAAGGGAAGCGCCCGGAGGAAAGCCCGAGAGGGTGAGTACAAAG
>NZ_JBVIJC010000018.1:167435-186729 GCF_055581605.1 Streptomyces sp. NPDC031418 | reverse complement strand
AGTTCTCAAGGAACGGTCGCTTCCTTTGTACTCACCCTCTCGGGCTTTCCTCCGGGCGCTTCCCTTCGGTCTTGCGTTTCCGACTCTATCAGATCCTTTCGGCGTCTGATCCCCAGTCAGCGGGGTTTGTCTTCCCGGCCGTTGGGCCGTTCCGACGAGTGAGACTTTAGCGGATTCCTGGCTCCCGAGCTAATCGGGGGCCGTGTCCTTTCGAACGCGGATTCCTCATTTCGCAAATACGCACGCCAAAACAGTCGGCGCCGGAGCGTCGATCGAGTGGGTGGTTCCTGCGAAGTGGCTGTCCGGGGACCGACCGGAGTCGGCGCTCACGTCGGACAACTCGGAGAACAGTACGGATCGGGGTGGGGCGTGTCAACTCATCCCCGCGATGCCCCCCTGAGGCGTACGCTGTGAGGCGTGATGACGCGTACGTGCACCCAGCTCTGGTGGGCCGCCTGACCGGCGGCCGTACTCACGTATGCATTCAACGGCCGCCGCCTCGGCGGCCGTTCGCGTATCTCCCTCCGGAACCCGGGGGCCGGCCGCAGCGGCGGCGGTCCCGACCAGAAGGTGGAGTGGAGATGACTCGGGTCTTCAGTGGGATTCAGCCGACCGGGCACCTGACCCTGGGGAACTACCTGGGGGCCATGCGCCGGTGGGCCGAGGTCGACCAGCACCGGGCGGAGTCCCTGTTCTGTGTGGTGGACCTGCACGCGCTGACCGTGGACCACGATCCGGCGCGGGTGCGCAGGCTGAGCCGGCAGACGGCGACGCTGCTGCTGGCGGCCGGGCTCGACCCCGAGGCGTGCACCGTGTTCCTCCAGAGCCATGTCGACGAGCACAGCCGGCTGTCGTACCTGCTGGAGTGCGTGGCGACGGACGGCGAGATGCGGCGGATGATCCAGTACAAGGAGAAGGCCGCGAAGGAGCGGGAGCGCGGTGGGAGCGTGCGGCTGTCGCTGCTGACGTATCCGGTGCTGATGGCGGCGGACATCCTGGCCTACGGCACGGACGAGGTGCCGGTCGGGGAGGACCAGGCCCAGCATGTGGAGCTGACCCGGGATCTGGCGGTGCGGTTCAACCAGCGGTACGGGCACACGTTCGCCGTGCCGAGGGTGACGCTGCCGCCGGTGGCGGCGCGGGTGATGAACCTCCAGGAGCCGGCGAAGAAGATGGGGAAGTCGGACGAGTCGGGGGTGGGCGTCGTCTATCTCCTGGACGAGCCGGACGCGGTCCGCAAGAAGGTGATGCGGGCCGTCACCGACAGCGGTCGGGAGGTCGTGTACGACAGGGAGGGGCGGCCCGGGGTGGCCAATCTGCTGGAGATTCTCTCTGCGTGCACGGGCGGGAACCCTGAGTCACTGGCGCGCGTTTACGACTCGTACGGCTCTTTGAAGAAGGACACCGCCGAGGCCGTGGTGGAGGTCCTCAGGCCGTTGCAGGAGCGGCACCGGGAGCTGTGTGCGGATCCCGGCTATGTGGAGGGGGTGTTGCGGGATGGGGCGGAGAAGGCACGGGCTATGGCTCGGCCGATCGTCGATACCGCGTACCGGGCGATCGGGCTGCTGCCGCCGGTGACGGAGCCGGAGGCAGGGGCTGTGGCGGGTCCGGGGGTGCGGGCCGGGCGCTGAGCGCTGCCGCGGGGCAGGGCCGGCGGGGCGGCGGGGTGGGCCGGTCTCGGCCGTCCGCCGCCTCTGCCGGGGTGCGGGGTCAGTCCTTCTTGCCGGAGGCCAGCTCGCGGCTGCGGTCGCGGGCGGCTTCCAGGGCGGCGATGAGGGCGGCGCGGACGCCGTGGTTCTCCAGCTCGCGGATGGCGTTGATGGTGGTGCCGGCCGGCGAGGTGACGTTCTCCCGGAGCTTCACGGGGTGCTCGCCGCTGTCGCGGAGCATCACGGCGGCGCCGATGGCGGACTGGACGATGAGGTCGTGGGCCTTGTCGCGGGGCAGGCCGAGCAGGATGCCGGCGTCGGTCATGGCCTCGACCAGGTAGAAGAAGTAGGCGGGGCCGGAGCCGGAGAGTGCGGTGCAGGCGTCCTGCTGGCTCTCGGGCACGCGGAGCGTCTTGCCGACGGCGCCGAAGATCTCCTCGGCGTGTGCGAGGTGCTGCTCGGTGGCGTGGCTGCCGGCGGAGATGACGGACATGGCCTCGTCGACCAGGGCCGGGGTGTTGGTCATGACGCGGACGACCGGGGTGCCGGCGGTGAGGCGCTCCTCGAAGAAGGAGGTGGGGATGCCGGCGGCGCCGCTGATGACCAGGCGGTCGGCGGGGACGTGCGGGGTGAGTTCGTCCAGGAGGGTGCCCATGTCCTGCGGCTTGACCGTGAGGATCAGGGTGTCCGCGGTCTTCGCGGCCTCGGTGTTGGTGACCGGGGTGACGCCGTAGCGGGTGCGGAGTTCTTCGGCGCGTTCGGGGCGGCGGGCGGTGACCAGGAGGTCGGCGGGGGCCCAGCCGGCCCGGATCATTCCGCTGAGCAGGGCTTCGCCGATCTTGCCGGTGCCGAGGACTGCGACTTTCTGGCTCATGCGGTCAGTTTGGCACCGGGGGCTGGGGGCGGGAGGTGTGTGTCCGGTGGGCGGAATGGTGATCAGGGCGTTCTGCGGCGGAGGGTTGCGGCGCCCAGGGTCAGGACCAGCAGGGCGCAGCCGGCGACGATCAGGACGTCCCGGACGAAGGTGGCGGTCGTGCCGGTGTGGGTCAGGACCTGGTTCATGCCGTCGACGGCGTACGACATCGGGAGGACGTCGGAGAGGGCCTCCAGGACGGGGTGCATGTTCGAGCGGGCCGTGAACAGGCCGCAGAGGAGGAGCTGGGGAAAGATCACGGCGGGCATGAACTGGACCGCCTGGAACTCGGAGGCGGCGAAGGCGGAGACGAAGAGGCCGAGGGCGGTGCCGAGCAAGGCGTCGAGGAGGGCGACGAGGAGGAGCAGCCAGGGCGAGCCGGTGACGTCGAGGCCGAGGCCCCACAGGGCGAGTCCGGTGGCGAGGGCCGACTGGACGATGGCGATGGCGCCGAAGGCGAGGGCGTAGCCGGCGATGAGGTCGGCCTTGCCGAGGGGCATGCTCAGGAGGCGTTCGAGGGTGCCGGAGGTGCGTTCGCGCAGGGTGGCGATGGAGGTGACCAGGAACATCGTGATCAGCGGGAAGATGCCGAGCAGCGAGGCGCCGATGGTGTCGAAGGTGCGCGGGCTGGCGTCGAAGACGTAGCGCAGCAGGACCAGCATCAGGCAGGGGACGAGCAGCATCAGCGCGATGGTGCGCGGGTCGTGGCGGAGCTGGCGCAGCACGCGGGCCGCGGTGGCGGTGGTGCGGGCGGCGTTGAGGGTGCGGGTGGGCGCGGGGGTGGTGGGCGCGAGGGTGGTGGTGCTCATCGGGTGCGCTCCTTGGTGCGGTCGGCCGCCGCGGCCTGGTCCACGAGGTGCAGGAAGGCGGCTTCGACGGTGTCGGTGCCGGTACGGGTGCGCAGGGCGTCCGGGGTGTCCTCGGCGAGGATCCGGCCTTCGCGCATGAGGAGGAGGCGGTGGCAGCGCTCGGCCTCGTCCATGACGTGGGAGGAGACGAGGAGGGTGGCGCCGCGGGTGGCGGCGAGATGGTGGAAGAGGTTCCACAGGTCGCGGCGGAGGACGGGGTCGAGGCCGACCGTGGGTTCGTCGAGGACGAGGAGTTCGGGGGCGCCGAGGAGGGCGACGGCGAGGGAGACGCGGCTGCGCTGGCCGCCGGAGAGGGCGCCGGCGAGAGCGTCGGCGTGGCTGGTGAGGTCGACGTCGGCGATGGCGCGGGTGACGTGGTCGCGGCGGCGTTCGGCGGCGGCGCGGCCGGGGTCGAGGACGGCGGCGAAGTAGTCGAGGTTCTGCCGGACGGTGAGGTCGTCGTAGACGGAGGGGGCCTGGGTGACGTAGCCGATGCGGGTGCGCAGACCGGGGTGGCCGGCGGGGTGGCCGAGGACGTCGAGGGTGCCGGTGACCTTGGCCTGGGTGCCGACGATGGCGCGCATGAGGGTCGACTTGCCGCAGCCGGAGGGGCCGAGCAGTCCGGTGACCTGGCCGCGGGGGACGGTGAAGCGGAGGTGGCGCAGGACGGTGCGGGGTCCGCGGACGACGGTGAGGTCGTCGGCGTGGATGGCGGGGAGGTGGTCGGCGTGGGCGGCGGCTGGGGACGGGGGCCCCGACGCATAATTCATCATGTGATGAATACTCCGCCTGGGAGTGCCCGTGGTCAAGGGCCGGACGGGGCGCGCCCGCGTGCGGAACGGCAGCGGTCAGGGGGTGGTGACGGCGACCAGCAGAAGGACGTCGTACGCCTCCTCGACCGTGCCGTCCGGGAAGGCCTTCAGCAGATGGGCACGCTCGGATTCCAGGAAGGCGGTCCTGCGTTCCTCGGGCAGGAGGAGGAGAGCCGAGTGGCTGCCCATGTTGGCGAGGTGGGTGTCGACGGACACGCGGCGGCTCCAGCGGACCGCGCGCCGGGTGAAGCGGAGCCGGCCGCTGGGGCCGGCCAGGTCGGTGCGCTCGACGGCCCGGCGCTTCTCGGCGGCGATGTCCCGGCCGAGCAGACGCCCGGTGCGGTCGGCCCGCTCGGCGATCCACTCGACGTCCAGGGCGTCGGTGTTCCACCACAGCGCCAGCGCGCCGCCCGGCCGCAGCACGCGCAGCGCCTCCGGTACCGAACGGGCCGGGTCGGTCCAGTGCCAGGCCTGGGCGTAGGTGAGGAAGTCGGCGTGGGCGTCGGCCACCGGGAGGGCGTTGCCGTTGCCCCGGACGAGGGGGACGTGCGGGAGTCGGCGGCGGAACTCGGCGGCCATGCCCTCGCCCGGTTCGACGGCGAGGACGTCGGCGCCCCGGGCGTGCAGCAGGGCGGTCGCGATGCCGGTGCCGGCGCCGACGTCCACCACCGTGGCGCCGGTCAGGGACCGGCCGGCCAGTTCCTCGACGGCGTCGAAGAGGGCGGGCGGGTAGGAGGGGCGGTTCGCGGCGTACTGGGCGGCGGCGGAGTCGAAGGAGCGGGCGCGGGCGGCGTGGGCCTCGGCGTCCCCGGGCGGCTGGGTGGCGGTCATGCCGTCATGGTGCCGGGAGGTGACCGGGCGGGGGCAACGCCTTGTCTGCTGCCGATCCGCTTATCTGCTGCCGATCCGCCGCCGATGTGCCGGCGCCGTTATCCGCGGCGCTTCTTCTTGCCCGGGTCGCCCGAGCGGCGGGTGGAGCGGCGGGCGTGGTCGGCGCGGGCCTGGTCGTACTCGGCGCGGTGCAGTTTCTCGCCGGGGGCCTCGGTGAGGGAGCGGAAGAAGTAGGCGAGGAGGGAGCCGACGAAGCCGATGGCGAGCAGACCGCGCAGGGAGGCCTGGCGGGCCGGGTCGTGCCGCTTGTCGAAGCCCTCCCAGGTGTTGCGGAAGGCGAGCGCGGTGCAGATCGCGAACATGCCGATGACCAGGACGGTCACGAAGGTGCCGGTGTCGGCGATCTGGATGCCCTGGTAGGCGACGCGCAGCACCAGGCAGGAGACGGCGGCCGCGGCGAGGGAACCGACGGCGACACCGGCGCGGCGGGCCGCGTAGCCGTTGTCGTGGTTCACCCAGGAGGTGCCGAAGAAGCGCAGGGGCTCGGGTCGGGGTCCGCTGTTCGCCGCGGTGCCCGCCGGGCTGTCCGGGCTGCCGGTCTCATCGCTCACCCGACGATTATGGCTCCGGGCGGCCGCGGGCCGAGGCCGGGTCCGGTGGCGCCGGCGGCCTCGGCCCGCAGGGGTCAGGAGCAGCGCGGGGCTATGTAGCCGTCGCTGCCGGTGTGGATGTAGGCGTCCGAGGCGTACTCGCCGTTGTCGACGTTGTCCCAGATGTTGGTGGTGCCGTAGGGGCCGCTGACGGTCGTACCCGAGGTCTGGCAGTAGATCGGCACGTGGGAGCCCTCGGGCAGGACACGGACGATGGGGTAGCCGGTGCCGGGGCCGCTGCGGATGTTCAGGCGGACGCCCGGTGCGACGGCGTACGTGCGCACGGCCGTCTCCGTGACCAGCTGGTCAGGAGCGTCCTGCTCGCGAGAACCCTGCTCAAGGGACATGTGTCGTCTCCCCCCGAAAATCCCATGCCCGGCATGGGATGCCGTTGATTGTCTGGACGCGAGTGCTTAAACACCAGTTCGCGACTCGCACGCGGAGGCTAGCAAGCCGCCTCTGTCTCGTACGAGTCATCGACTAGGCTCCGTGCGTCGCGCGCGGACGATCAGCACGGGGGGCGGTCCATGACGCCACAGCGCAGCACCGGAATGGGCCCGGAAGCCGAGCTTCCCGAGTACGTCGGCCACTACCGCCTGGAGTCGTGTCTGGGCTCGGGCGGCATGGGGGTCGTGCACCTCGCCCGCAGCACCTCCGGGCTGAAGCTCGCCGTGAAGGTCGTCCACGCGGAGTTCGCGCGGGACCCCGAGTTCCGGGGGCGGTTCCGGCAGGAGGTGGCGGCGGCCCGGCGGGTCAGCGGTGCCTTCACGGCGCCGGTGGTGGACGCCGATCCGGAGGCCGAACGACCCTGGATGGCCACCCTGTTCATCCCGGGTCCGACGCTGTCCGAGCAGGTGAAGCGGAACGGCCCGATGAATCCGGCGCAGGTGCGGCGGCTCATGGCCGGGCTCGCGGAGGCGCTGCGGGACATCCATCGGGTGGGCGTCGTGCACCGGGATCTCAAGCCGAGCAATGTGCTGCTCGCGGAGGACGGGCCGAAGGTCATCGACTTCGGCATCTCCCGGCCCAAGGACAGCGAACTGCGCACGGAGACGGGGAAGTTGATCGGCACGCCGCCGTTCATGGCGCCCGAGCAGTTCCGGCGGCCGCGGGAGGTGGGGCCCGCGGCGGACATCTTCGCCCTCGGGTCGGTGCTGGTGCACGCGGCGACCGGGCGGGGGCCGTTCGACTCCGACAGCCCGTACGTGGTCGCGTACCAGGTCGTGCACGACGAGCCGGATCTGACCGGCGTCCCGGAGAGTCTGGCTCCGCTGGTGCTGCGCTGTCTCGCCAAGGAGCCGGAGGAGCGGCCGACCCCGGACGAGTTGATGCGGGAACTGCGGTCGGTGGCGGCGTCGTACGACACCCAGGCGTTCATACCGGCCCAGCGGACCGGTGCGGGGGAGGTGCCATCGGCGCCGGTCCCACATACGGGTGCGGGTGCGGATCGCGGTGCGGGTCGGTGGCGGATGCCCCGGGTGGTCTCCCGACTGGGTTCCCGCCTGGGTTCCCGCCCGGGCTCCCGGTGGCGGTCCCGGCGGGTTCTCGTCGCGGCCGTGTCCGTCGTACTCGTGCTGGGTGGGGTGCTCGCGGCGGTGCTGTGGCCGGAGGGTGCCGCGGGGCCTGCGGTGACGAAGGGCGCGCGGTCTGCCGGGGCCGGGTTCGCCGGGTGGCGGGTCCGGCCGGTCGGGGGCGGCGCGGGCATGCCGCAGTGCACCTACGGCGCGGGGCGGGTGCTGTGTGTGCGCTCGGGTACGGCCTTCGCCCTGGACGCCCTGGACGGCCGGCTGCTGTGGCGGCGCACGGTCGGCGGGGCGCCGGCCGGCGGGGTGCCCGCGCTGGCGGACGGGGTGCTGCTGCTGCCGGCGAACGGCGGGCGGCGGGTCGTGGCGCTCGACGCCGCCTCGGGGCGGCCGCGCTGGCACCGGGAGCTGCCCGGGGCGCCGAGTGTGCAGGTCGCCGGCGGCATGCTGGTGATCGCCGGTGCGGACGGCACGATGACGGGGGTGTCCGGCACGTCCGGCGAGACCGGCTGGCGGCGCCGGGTGACGACGGGCGCGACGGGCGGCACGCCGTCGCTCGCCCGGTACGACGGTGATCCGCTGGTCTACGCGACGACCACCGCGCTGGACGGCACGGCCACGCAGATCACCGCGTTCGATCCGGCCGGCGGTACCACCCGCTGGCAGGCGCGGCTGCGGGGGACGCTGCGGCCGCTCGGCAGCCGGGACGGCTCGCTGTTCCTGATGTCCGTGGACAACGCCTCCGCGACCACGGACGAGGTGCTGCGGTACACGCCGGCGACGGGGACGGCGCGGCGGGTCGCGCTGCCCGTCGCGCTCACCACCCCGGCGGCCGCCACCCACGGCGATGTCGCCTACCTCCTGGGCACGGGCGGCTCGCTGGACGCCGTCTCGCCGGGCGGCGAGGGCGGCGACGGTTCGGGCGGGGTGGGCAGGCGGCTGTGGCATCTGGAGACGGCCGTGAGCCGGGGGTCGGCGCCCGTGGCCACGGGGGCGTATGTGTACTTCAGCGCGCCGGACGGGCGGTTGCTCGCGGTGGACGCGCGGGACGGCCGGCTGGCCGGGCAGACGCCGCTGCGGCTGGGGGCCGGGTCGGGGCAGGTCGCCGGGGCGCTGTCGGCTCCGCTGGTGGTCGGCGGGCGGGTGTACGCGAGTGCGCCGGACGGGAGCGTGTTCGCGGTGGACGGCGGGGACCCCCGGGCCTGGTGAGCTGAGTAGGGCCGCCCCCGGAGTTCCGGAGGCGGCCCTTCTCGGTACCGTGCTCGGCCGGTGCCTCAGCCCAGCTTGCTGACGTCCCGCACAGCGCCCTTGTCGGCGCTGGTGGCCATGGCGGCGTAGGCGCGGAGGGCGGCGCTGACCTTGCGGGTGCGGTTCCTGGGGGCGTAGACGCCGTTCAGGGCCTGCTCGCGGCGGGCCAGCTCGGGCTCGTCGACGAGCAGCTCGATGGTGCGGTGGGGGATGTCGATGCGGATGCGGTCGCCGTCCTGGACCAGGGCGATCGTGCCGCCGGAGGCCGCTTCGGGGGAGGCGTGGCCGATGGACAGGCCGGAGGTGCCGCCGGAGAAGCGGCCGTCGGTGATCAGGGCGCAGCTCTTGCCGAGGCCCCGGCCCTTCAGATACGAGGTCGGGTAGAGCATCTCCTGCATGCCCGGCCCGCCCTTGGGGCCCTCGTAGCGGATGACGACGACGTCGCCCTCCTTGACCTCCTGGGTGAGGATCCGCTGGACGGCCTCTTCCTGGGACTCGCAGACGACCGCCGGGCCCTCGAAGGTCCAGATCGACTCGTCGACGCCGGCGGTCTTGACCACACAGCCGTCGACCGCGAGGTTGCCCTTGAGGACGGCCAGGCCGCCGTCCTTGGAGTAGGCGTGCTCGGCGGAGCGGATGCAGCCGCCCTCGGCGTCCTCGTCCAGGGCCTCCCAGCGCTCGGACTGGGAGAACGCCTCGGCGGAGCGGACGCAGCCGGGGGCCGCGTGCCAGAGTTCCACCGCCTCCGGGGAGGGCGAGCCGCCGCGGACGTCCCAGGTCTTCAGCCAGTCGGCGAGGGAGGGGCTGTGCACGGCGTGGACGTCCTCGTTGAGCAGGCCCGCGCGGTGCAGCTCGCCGAGGAGGGCGGGGATGCCGCCGGCGCGGTGCACGTCCTCCATGTAGTAGGTGCGGTCCTTCGCGACGTTCGGGGCGACCTTGGCGAGGCACGGCACGCGGCGCGAGACGGCGTCGATCTGCTCCAGTCCGAAGGGCACGCCGGCCTCCTGGGCGGCGGCCAGCAGGTGCAGGATCGTGTTGGTGGAGCCGCCCATCGCGATGTCCAGGGCCATGGCGTTCTCGAAGGCCTGGAAGGTGGCGATGTTCAGCGGCAGGACGGAGTCGTCGTCCTGCTCGTAGTAGCGGCGGGTGAGGTCCATGACCGTGCGGGCGGCGTCGACGTAGAGCTGCTTGCGCGCGGTGTGGGTGGCGAGGACCGAGCCGTTGCCGGGCAGGGAGAGGCCGATGGCCTCGGTCAGGCAGTTCATCGAGTTGGCGGTGAACATGCCGGAACAGCTGCCGCAGGTCGGGCAGGCGTTCTCCTCGATGCGGAGGATGTCCTCGTCGGAGATCTTGTCGTTGACGGCGTCGGAGATCGCGTCGACCAGGTCGAGGGTGCGGACCGTGCCGTCGACCAGCGTGGCGCGGCCGGACTCCATCGGGCCGCCGGAGACGAAGACGGTCGGGATGTTCAGGCGCAGCGCCGCCATCAGCATGCCCGGGGTGATCTTGTCGCAGTTGGAGATGCAGACCAGGGCGTCGGCGCAGTGGGCCTCGACCATGTACTCGACGGAGTCGGCGATCAGGTCGCGGGAGGGCAGGGAGTACAGCATGCCGCCGTGGCCCATGGCGATGCCGTCGTCCACGGCGATCGTGTTGAACTCGCGGGGGATGCCGCCCGCCTCGGTGATCGCCTCGCTGACGATCCGGCCGACCGGCTGGAGGTGGGTGTGGCCCGGCACGAACTCGGTGAAGGAGTTGGCGACCGCGATGATCGGCTTCCGGCCGATGTCCGCACCGGGTACACCGGAGGCACGCATAAGGGCGCGGGCGCCCGCCATGTTGCGGCCGTGGGTGACTGTGCGGGACCTCAGCTCGGGCATCGTCGCTCGCTCCTTCAGAGACTGCGATCAGGGAGACTGACCGTCAGAGAGACTGGCCGTCAGAGAGACTTCTGACTCCTTACGAGCCTACGCCGCCGCTCCACGGATTGGACGCCACTGTCCGGAATGCGGGACGGGCGTTCCAGCTTCGCCGGGTCGTCGGCGGCCTCAGGGAGCCGTCAGGTGGTGCTGCACCACGGGCGCCAGGCGGGCGACGATCTGGTCCAGGTCGGCCGAGGCCAGCGGCTCCAGCTTGATCACGTACCGCATCATGGCCGTACCGACCAGCTGGGCGGCGGCCAGTTCGGCGCGCAGCTCGGCGTCGGGAAGGTCCAGCTGGGCGGCGATGCGGCGCATCAGCTGGGTGGCGACCAGGCGGCGGAAGACGGCGGCGGCGGTCTCGTTGTTCACCGCGGAGCGCACGACCGCGAGCAGCGGGGTGCGGGTGACCGGGTTCTCCCAGACGCCGAGGACGAAGCGGGTCATCCGCTCCCCCACGCTGTCCACCGGGCCGTCGGCCAGCGCGTTCGGCGCGTCCAGTGCGGGCGCGAAGACGACGGAGACGGCCGCCTCGAAGACCTGCTCCTTGGTGCCGAAGTAGTGGTGGACGAGCGCCGGGTCCACGCCGGCCGCTTTGGCGATACCGCGTACGGACGTCTTCTCGTACCCGCGCTCGGAGAACTCCTCGCGGGCCGCGGTGAGGATGCGGTCGCGGGTGTCGGTGGACTCGGCGCGCGGCGGCCGGCCCCGCCGCCGTGCCGCGGTCCCGCTCATCGCCGGGGCACCCGGACCGCCGCGGCCAGGTGCCGGCGGGTGAAGGCCAGGGCCTCGGCGAGGTCGGCCTCGCGCTCGGCGCTGGACATGGCCCGCCGGGTGTTGACCTCGATGACGACATGGCCGTCGAAGCCGGAGACGGCCAGGTGCTCCAGCACCTCGGCGCAGGGCTGGGTGCCGCGGCCGGGGACCAGGTGCTCGTCCTTGGCCGAGCCGCGGCCGTCGGCCAGGTGGACATGGCCGAGCCGGTCCCCCATGCGGCCGACCATGTCCAGGGCGTCGGTGCGGGCGGTCGCCGCGTGGCTGAGGTCGATGGTGAAGTGCCGGTAGTCGTGCCGGGTGACGTCCCAGTCGGGGGCGTAGGCGAGCATCTCGCGGTCCCGGTAGCGCCAGGGGTACATGTTCTCGACGGCGAACCGTACGTCCGTCTCGTTCGCCATCCGCCAGATGCCGTCGACGAAGTCCCGGGCGTACTGCCGCTGCCAGCGGAAGGGCGGGTGGACGACGACGGTGCTGGCGCCCAGCTTCTCGGCGGCCGTCCGGGCCCGCTGGAGCTTCACCCAGGGGTCGGTGGACCAGACCCGCTGGGTGATCAGCAGACAGGGGGCGTGCACGGCCAGGACGGGGATGCCGTGGTAGTCGGACAGCCGGCGCAGCGCCTCGATGTCCTGACTGACCGGGTCGGTCCACACCATGACCTCGACGCCGTCGTAGCCGAGGCGCGCGGCGGTCTCGAAGGCTGTCGCCGTGGACTCCGGATAGACGGAGGCGGTCGACAGCGCGATACGCACGTCTGCGTCCCTTGGTTCAGCCACGTCCGTCACCTTACGGGGTTGAGTGGTGAGGGTGTTTGGTGCGCCTGTTCGCCGTTGGGGGTTTGCTGGTCGCGCGGGTGCGGGTCCGTGTTGGTTGCTCGCGCCCACGCGGCGGAGCCGCATATCGATACAGCCCCGCGCCCCTTCGGGGGCGCTACTGCGACTCGTTGCCCATGTGGTCCAGGCGGCGGAGGATCACGCCTTCTCTCAGGGCCCAGGGGCAGACTTCCAGGTTTTCCACGCCGAAGAGGTCCATGGCGCCCTCGGCCACCAGGGCGCCCGCGAGGAGCTGGCCGGAGCGGCCGTCGGAGACGCCGGGGAGTTCGGCGCGCTGCTCGGAGGTCATGCCGGCCAGGCGCGGGACCCAGGCCTCCAGGGACTCGCGTTTGAGTTCCCGCTGCACATAGAGGCCGTCGGCGCTGCGGGCGGCGCCGGCGAGGCGGGCGAGCTGCTTGAAGGTCTTGGAGGTGGCGACCACGTGGTCGGGGGCGCCGAAGCGGCTGAACTCGCCGACCGTACGGGCGATCTCAGTGCGGACGTGGCGGCGCAGGGCGCGGACGTCCTCGGGGTCGGGCGGGTCGCCGGGCAGCCAGCCCGCGGTGAGCCGGCCGGCGCCGAGCGGGAGGGAGACGGCCGCGTCCGGTTCCTCGTCCATGCCGAAGGCGATCTCCAGGGAGCCGCCGCCGATGTCCAGGACGAGCAGCTTTCCGGCGGACCAGCCGAACCAGCGGCGGACGGCGAGGAAGGTGAGCCGGGCTTCTTCGGCGCCGCTGAGCACCTGGAGTCGTACGCCGGTCTCCTCGGCCACGCGCGCGAGGACGTCGTCGGCGTTGGCGGCGTCCCGGACGGCGGAGGTCGCGAACGGCAGCATCTCCTCGACGCCCTTGTCCTCGGCGGCCTGGAGCGCGTCCTTGATGACGGCGATCAGCTTGTCTATGCCGGCGTCGCCGATGGCGCCGCTGTCGTCGAGGAGTTGGGCGAGCCGAAGTTCGGCCTTGTGCGAATGCGCGGGCAGCGGGCGCGCGCCGGGGTGGGCGTCCACCACCAGCAGATGCACCGTGTTCGAACCCACGTCCAGGACACCGAGTCTCATACACGGAACGCTACTGCCAGAACTCCCCTGCTCGGTCCCCGTACCGGTTCCCGGCGACTTACCCTGGACGGGTGCCAAAGACGAAAAAGGCGAAATCCGGCAAAGCCGACAAGGTAGCCAAGGCGGACAAGGTCCGTAAGGACGCCAAATCCCCCAAGGGGTCGAAGGTGAGCGACGAGAAGGGACTCGACTTCGCGCGCGCGTGGGTGGAGTTTCCCGACCCGGCGGACGACGAGCAGGTCTTCCGCTGCGATCTGACCTGGCTGACCTCCCGCTGGAACTGCATCTTCGGCAGCGGCTGCCAGGGCATCCAGGCGGGCCGCGCGGAGGACGGGTGCTGCTCGCTGGGGGCGCACTTCTCCGACGAGGACGACGAGAAGCGGGTCGCCGAGCATGTGGCACGGCTCACGCCGGAGATCTGGCAGCACCACGCCGAAGGCACGCGCAACGGCTGGGTGTCCGAGGACGACGAGGGCTCCCGGCAGACCCGGCCCTTCCAGGGGTCCTGCATCTTCCAGAACCGGCCCGGCTTCGCGGGCGGCGCGGGCTGCTCGCTGCACATCCTCGCGCTGAAGGAGGGGCGGGAGCCGCTGGAGACCAAGCCGGACGTGTGCTGGCAGCTGCCGATCCGGCGGACGTACGACTGGATCGACCGGCCCGACGACACCCGGGTCCTCCAGGTGTCCATCGGCGAGTACGACCGCCGGGGCTGGGGGCCGGGCGGCCACGACCTGCACTGGTGGTGCACGTCGGCGACCTCGGCGCACGGCGCGGGCGATCCGGTGTACATCTCCTACCGGGCCGAGCTGACGGAGCTGATGGGGAAGGCGGGGTACGACCGTCTCGTCGAGCTGTGCGAGCAGCGGCTGGCCTCTCAGCTGCCGCTGCTCGCTCCGCATCCCGCCGACCCGGCACCCTAGGGCCTCTCTCTCAGGCGGCGTCGAGGGCGGCGGTGATCTTGCCGGTCATCGCGGTGAGGGCGGGGCTGGGTCCGCCCTTGTGGGCCTGGGTGCCGGCTTCGAGGGCGATGAGGACGGTGCTGCGGAAGTTCTCGGCCTCGGCCGCGTCCTGCTTCTTGAGCACCTGCATGGTGGTGGTGAGGGCGGGCAGGACGTGGTCGGCGATCTCGGCGGCGGACCTGCCGTTCAGGCCCTTGATCTTTCCCTTCTCGGCGAGGACGTGACCGACCTGGCCGGTGGCGGAGACGAGGGCGAGGACGCCGTGGGTGGCGACCTTGTGCGGGGAGCCGGCGGCGTCGGCGGCGGCCATGAGGGAGACGGCGCCGTGGGCGGCGGTGCGGAGGGTGTCCTTGTCCTGGGCGGTGAGGGCGAGCGACATGGTGTGGGCTCCTTCAGGGGTTTTTTCCTGCGGTCTTGCTGACAGGAAGAAGCCTGCGCCCGACCGGTTTCACCACGGCTTCACGATGCCCTCAGCGCGCTTTCAGCCGGCCCACGGCGCTGAGAGGCCCTGAAAAGCTAGCTGCCCGAGGGGCTCGGGGTCTCGCTGTCGGTCGCCGAGGCGGACGGGGTGGGAGTCGGGGTCGGCGTCGGGGACCCGGGGTCCGAGGGGGGCGGGTCGGTGGGCCCGGCCGTGGGGCTGCCGGCCGGTGGGCTCGCGGGCGAGGTCGGCGGCGGGGCCGAGGACGCGGGCGGGGCGGGTGAGGAGGGCGGGGGTGTGGGGCGGGTGGGAGCCACGCCGTAGCCGTCGATGGTGACCACCGCGCCGGCCGGGGCGATCGCCAGCTGTGCGCGCCAGTGGCCGGAGGGCTCGCGCAGATGGTCGACGTACGCCTTGATGGTCAACGTCCGGCCCGGGTCGAGGGTTCCCGTGGACTGGCTGAAGTAGATCCAGGCGGCGGAGGTCGTCGCGGACCAGCGCACGGGCGCGGCGCCGGACGCGGTGAGGGTGATCAGCGTGGTGTCGCCGTCGTTCGCGGCACTCACCGCGAGCTGGCCCGCGGCCTGCGCACCGGTCCCCCCGACGGTGACGACCTGCACGGAGACGTCCGCCGTACCGTTCTTGCCCAGTCGGCTTCCGGGCTTCACGCGCGCGTTGCCCGCGTTCTCGTAGCCGCCGGCGGTGTCGCTGCCGAGGGCGTCGGGGCCCTGTTGTTCGCGGGCGGTGGCGGACGGGCCGTCCGGCTCCCCGGTCGGCGCCCCCCGGTAGGCGGCCCACAGGGCGAGGACGGGTGCGGCGACCACCGTGGCCACGACGGTCGTGGTGACCGCGCGGGAGCGCAGGCGGTCGCGGCGGGCCGCCCGGTCCTTGGGGTCCATCGGGAAGCCGCGCCGGTCGAAGCGGGGCAGGGCGGCGCCACGCGCGCGTGGCTGGTGCGCGAGTGCCATGGACAGGGCGGCCCGGGGGGCCTCCAGGACGGGCAGTTCGGCGGGGGTGACGGTGGCGCCGGGCCAGCGGCCCGGGACGGCGCGTTCCGCGGTGCGGCGGCAGCGCGGGCAGTCGTCGACGTGCCGGACCAGCTCGCGGCGCAAGGCCGTGCTGAGGACGAGCCGGCTGTCGCCGGTGAGGTGGGCGACGGCCGGGCAGCCGCCGGTCTCGACCACGGCGAGGGCCGCGCGGGTGCGTTCGACCTCGCAGGCGGCGGCGGAGAGCAGTTCGCGGGCGGCGGCCGGTGCGAGGCCGAGGACGGCGGCGACCTCGTCGGCGGCGAGGTGGTGGCGGACGGCGAGTTCGAGGGCCTCGCGCTGCTCGGGGCTGGTGCCGGCCGCCTCGGGCCAGGCGAGCAGGGCGAGTTCGCGGCGCCGCTGCTCCTGGACCTCCGGGTCGGGGAAGCCCGCGCCGGCTCTGTCGTCTCTGTCCGCCTTATCAGCTTTGTCAGCCTTGCCGGTCTTGTCGGCGGTGGTGCGGCCCGCCGCATGGGTGGCCTGACGTTTCTGCTTGGCCTCGGCCAGCTTGCGCAGGCAGGCCCAGCGGGCCAGCGCGTACAGCCAGGCCCTGCGGTCGCCGGGGGCCTCCGGACCCCGGTGGCCGCGCCGCTCCGCCAGGGCGAGGACGTCACCGAGGGCGGCGGTGGCGGCCTCGTGGTCGCACAGCACCGACAGGCAGTAGGTGAACAGACCGTCCAGGTACGGCTCGTAGCGCGCCGGCGGCCGCTCGGCGAGGGTGTGGGCGGCGGCGCGGTCGCGCGCCTCCCGTGCCTGCCGCGCCTCGCGCGCCCCTTGTGCTTCCCGCGCCTCAGCTCGTGCTTCACGCGCCTCACCGCGCGCCCGGTGCGCGCCGGTGGTGCGGACGGTCGTCTCCGGACTGCTGCTCATCACCCGGCGACCGTAGGCGGCCCTGGAGTACCCCTTCGAGAACCTTGAGCACTTTTAATCCGTACGGGTGAAACGATCCCTCATAAGGGGACAGGGGCCCCGCATTCCCTGGCCGGTTCCCGATGGAGGGTGGCCGATACTGCACCCTCCGGCGCGTTCCGCACGCGGCCCGGGCGCCCGTTGTCAGTGCCGCGGGCTACGGTTTTCCGCATGGCTGCCCGTACCAAGACCACCAAGGACCGCCCGTCCTACCGCTGCACCGAGTGCGGCTGGCAGACGGCCAAGTGGCTCGGCCGCTGCCCCGAGTGCCAGGCCTGGGGCACGGTCGAGGAGTACGGCGCGCCCGCGGTCCGTACGACGGCACCGGGCCGCGTCAGCACCTCCGCGCTGCCCATCGGCCAGGTCGACGGCCGGCAGGCCACCGCCCGTACCACCGGGGTGCCCGAGCTGGACCGGGTGCTCGGCGGCGGGCTGGTGCCCGGCGCGGTCGTGCTGCTCGCCGGCGAGCCCGGCGTCGGCAAGTCCACCCTGCTGCTGGACGTGGCCGCCAAGTCGGCGAGCGCCGAGCACCGCACCCTGTATGTGACCGGCGAGGAGTCCGCGAGCCAGGTCCGGCTGCGCGCGGACCGCATCAACGCCCTGGACGACCATCTGTATCTGGCCGCGGAGACCGACCTCTCCGCGGTGCTCGGCCACTTGGACGAGGTCAAGCCGTCCCTGCTGATCCTCGACTCGGTGCAGACAGTGGCCTCCCCGGAGATCGAGGGCGCGCCCGGCGGCATGGCCCAGGTGCGGGAGGTGGCCGGGGCACTGATCCGCGCCTCCAAGGAGCGCGGCATGTCCACCCTGCTCGTGGGCCATGTCACGAAGGACGGCGCCATCGCCGGCCCCCGCCTGCTGGAACACCTGGTGGACGTCGTCCTGCACTTCGAGGGCGACCGGCACGCGCGCCTGCGCCTGGTGCGCGGCGTGAAGAACCGGTACGGCGCCACGGACGAGGTCGGCTGCTTCGAGCTGCACGACGAGGGCATCACCGGTCTCGCCGACCCCAGCGGTCTCTTCCTGACCCGCCGCGCCGAACCGGTGCCGGGCACCTGCCTGACCGTCACCCTGGAGGGCCGCCGCCCGCTGGTGGCCGAGGTGCAGGCGCTGACGGTGGACTCCCAGATCCCCTCCCCGCGGCGCACCACCTCCGGTCTGGAGACCTCCCGGGTGTCGATGATGCTGGCGGTGCTGGAGCAGCGCGGGCGGATCAGCGCGCTCGGCAAGCGGGACATCTACTCGGCGACCGTGGGCGGGGTGAAGCTGTCCGAGCCGGCCGCCGACCTCGCCGTCGCGCTCGCGCTCGCCTCCGCCGCCAGCGACACTCCGCTGCCGAAGAACCTGGTCGCGATCGGCGAGGTGGGGCTGGCCGGCGAGGTGAGACGGGTCACGGGCGTGCAGCGCAGGCTGGCCGAGGCGCACCGGCTGGGCTTCACCCATGCGCTGGTGCCGGGCGATCCGGGGAAGATCCCGGCCGGGATGAAGGTGGTGGAGGTCGCGGACATAGGGGACGCGCTGCGGGTCCTGCCCCGCTCCCGTCGCCGAGAGGCCCCACGGGAGGAGGAGCAGCGCCGGTAGACTTTGCCCAGGTCTCGCCTGTCCGTACGAACCGCGTGCGGGTACGGGAGCGCGTCAGAACCTGCGACCGGAGGAGTGCAGTGGCAGCCAACGACCGGGCAGCAGCTCCCGGAAAGTCCGGTGGGAGTGCCGGTGCCGATGGCCTGATGCGTGCCTCCCTGAGTGCCGTGGCACCCGGTACGGCCCTGCGCGACGGCCTCGAGCGCGTCCTGCGCGGCAACACCGGCGGGCTGATCGTGCTCGGCTCCGACAAGACGGTCGAGGCGATGTGCACGGGCGGTTTCGTGCTGGACGTCGAGTTCACCGCCACCCGGCTGCGGGAGCTGTGCAAGCTGGACGGCGGCATCGTGCTCTCCTCGGACCTGTCGAAGATCCTGCGCGCGGGCGTGCAGCTGGTGCCGGACCCGACGATCCCCACGGAGGAGACGGGCACCCGGCACCGCACGGCGGACCGGGTGAGCAAGCAGGTGGGCTTCCCCGTGGTCTCCGTCTCCCAGTCCATGCGGCTGATCGCCCTCTACGTCGACGGTCAGCGGCGCGTGCTGGAGGACTCGGCGGCGATCCTGTCCCGCGCGAACCAGGCGCTGGCCACGCTGGAGCGGTACAAGCTCCGGCTGGACGAGGTCGCGGGCACCCTCTCGGCACTGGAGATCGAGGACCTGGTGACGGTCCGGGACGTGTCGGCCGTGGCGCAGCGGCTGGAGATGGTCCGGCGCATCGCCACCGAGATCGCCGAGTACGTGGTCGAACTGGGCACCGACGGCCGTCTTCTGGCCTTGCAGCTGGAGGAGTTGATCGCCGGGGTCGAGCCCGACCGCGAGCTGGTCGTGCGGGACTACGTCCCCGAGCCGACGGCGAAGCGGTCCCGCACGGTCGAGGAGGCGCTGTCCGAGCTGGACGCGCTGAGCCATGCGGAGCTGCTGGAGATGGGCACGGTGGCGCGGGCGCTGGGCTACACGGGTTCGCCCGAGACCCTGGACTCCGCCGTGTCGCCGCGCGGCTTCCGGCTGCTGGCCAAGGTGCCGCGGCTGCCGGGCGCGATCATCGACCGGCTGGTGGAGCACTTCGGCGGCCTTCAGAAGCTGCTGGCCGCGAGTGTGGACGACCTCCAGACCGTGGACGGCGTCGGCGAGGCCCGCGCCCGCAGCGTCCGCGAAGGCCTCTCCCGCCTGGCCGAATCCTCCATCCTGGAGCGCTACGTCTAGCTTTGGCACCGGGCGCCTGAGAGCTCGGGGGGCGTGTGCTGTTCGGCGGCTGCGGATCCGTCGCGGGGGGGGGGGGGGGGGGGGGGGGGCGGGAGGGGGGGGGGGGGGGGGGGGGGGAGGGGAGAAAAACAACCCACACCCCACCACACCCCCACCCCCCA